>JBMCIU010000168.1:0-4580 GCA_048616755.1 Verrucomicrobiota bacterium | reverse complement strand
GGCATCGCCCGCTCCATGCGCTCAAAAGAGCAACTGCAGCAGTTTCGCAGCCGCGCGAAAAAAATCGCCTCGGATATCCTTGACAAACTCATCGAGGAGGAGTTGGTTTACGCAGAATTCAAAGACAGAGGGTTCAATCTGCCGCAGGAGTTGATTCAGGAACGCTTGGACGCCATCATCACGCGCGAAGCGGGCGGAGACCGCGAAAAATTTCGAGAGATGCTGGAGGAGACGCCGATCAACCTGGAGACTCTTCGGGACCAAATCAAGCGTCGGTTGGCGGTTGATCTGATGATGCAGCAGAATATTGGACGCGCCCATGTATCCCCTGCCGAAGTTAAAGAGTACTACCAGGAAAACTCTGCTGAGTTCAGCATCCCCCCCACCGGGCGGATTCGCACGTTGGTCATCGATGTAGGGGAGGAGGATGAGGAGGGACGGCAGGCAACCGCCGAGGCCGTTCACAAGCGCAGCCTCGTGCAGAAGTTGCGGGAAAAGAGCGGCCGCCATGAAACGCTGAAAAACCTCGCCGAGGCCGTCAACGGAAGTTATTCCGAGGATACCTACTTGCTTGAAAGCCGGAACAACAACAACAACAATGGCGCAGACGAAAAATTCTACCCCCTGCGTCCGCAATTGCGCGAAGCCGTTGCCTCGCTCGAGGAAGGCGAGCGCACCAAGCCAGTCATCATCGAAGACCAAATTCTTCTTCTCGAACTGGTGGAACGCTCCGCCGGTGGAACCCAACCATTGGACGAGGACTTGCGCGAACAAATTCGCGGTCGCCTCGAGGCGAAAAAGCGGGATGCGAAGAGAAAACAGTTCATCGACGATCTCAAAGAGAAGCACTTCGTCAAGCGGATAGATTGAGCGCCGTGTTGTTCGACACCCACCTTCACTTAACCGACGAGGATACCCCCTCGTCCGTATTTTCCGAGGCTCGCGCGAACGGTGTCGGCGGCTTTGTGCTGGCCGCAACCGACCCTGCAGACTCCGCACAATATGCGCGCATCGCCGCCGGCGAGGAGGGCGTTTTCTTCACGGTGGGCGTGCACCCGCACGCGGCGGAAGGCGTCGGTCCCGACACCGGCTGGACAGTTGACTTGCTTGAAGCGTCCCCATATCCCGTTGCCATCGGCGAAATCGGCTTGGACTACTACTACAACCATTCGCCGAAACAGGCGCAGCGCGCCGTCTTCGAGGCGTTTCTCGGCTTGGCCTGCGAACACAGCTTGCCCGTGGTGGTTCACTGCCGCGACGCCTACGAGGACTGCTTCGCCATTCTGCGCAATTTTGGCGAAACACTTCCGCGATTCGTTTTCCACAGCTATACTGGGCCGGTGGACTATGCCCGCGAGGGCTTGTCGATGGGGGCGCTATTTTCCTTCAACGGCATCGCCACGTTCCCCAAGGCGGACAACGTCCGCGAGGTACTCCGGCAGATTCCCGCGGACCGCATCCTGCTGGAAACCGATTCGCCGTACTTGGCGCCCATGCCCCATCGAGGCAAGCGGAATCGCCCCGCCTGGGTCGCCGACGTGGCCCGGCATCTTGCCCAAGAGACGAACATGACCCCCGAGGAACTCGCGCATCGAACCACGCAAAACGCCCTTGACTTCTTTCAGCTCGACAAGGCCGACCTTGCATCCGCTCCAGATGCCGATACTGTATAGGCCTGAACACCCATGCAATATCCCATGAAACAACACACCATGAACCCAACCTTAACATCGCCACTCCTTGTCGAGACCGGCACTGACGAGGAAACCTCCGCCGCCGATCCCGACGGCGACGAACCTCGATCGCGCCTCTCTTCCTCGAAGATCAATTCCCTTTTCGCGACTCGGCGTCCCCCCGCGCGGCATACTCATCACAGGTGTCGCGTCCGGCCCCTCCTCTTGAACGACAACGCTTGCACTGCCGCCGCTAAAAAAGCAAAGTCGCAGATCCGGGAGGCCGCGGCATGAGCGCACTCGTCGTCGCCCTTCCCTATGTGCTTGGTTTGGCGGTCCTGCTGACCGCATCCGCTTTTTTCTCCGGCTCGGAAACCGCGCTGTTCGCTTTGACTCGCACCCAAGCGCGCCGGATGAAGCGAGGCAGTCCAGGAGAGGTTCGCGCAACCGAACTGCTCGACCACCCGCAGCACTTGCTGAGCACGATCCTGATCGGCAACCTGCTGGTCAATATCGCCATTGCCAGCATCATCGCCTCCGTGGCTCGCCGACTGTTTGGCGACCAAGGCGTGGGCGTCGCGATCCTGGTCAGTTCCGCGGCGCTGTTGGTCTTCGGTGAAGTGACTCCGAAAACCATTGCCGCAGCCCGCGCGCAGCAGGTGGCGCGAATTGTTGCTCCGCCGCTGCATTGGATATCCTATGTTCTGATCCCCTTCCGGATTGCCTTGCGCCTGGCCAGCACGGCGGTTTTGCGCATGATGGGCGTGCACTTGACCGCAGGCTGGGCGGATGTGACGCGCGAGGAAATCGACGCTATGCTCGCCATGGGCATTTCCTCCGGTGTAACCGGCGCAAAAGAAAGCGAGCTGGCCGAGCGCATACTCGACCTCTCCCAGTTGGATGCCCACAGCATCATGGTCCCGCGAACCGATATCCAGGCGTTGGACGACACGATGACATTAGCCGAAGCCTACGACCGGCTGTGCGAAATCCATCGCTCGCGCATGCCCGTGCAACAGGACAGCCCGGACCATATCTGGGGGTTCGTCTCGCTGGCCGACCTCCCCAGATGGCGGGACGCCGAGAGCATGAAACAACCGTTAAGCGCGCACCGGCCAAAATCAGCGGACGACACCCTGTCCGCGGAAGGCCCGGTGTACCCCATCTGCGTCGTCCCGGAAGAAACCGATGTCGAACGCGTGCTTGAAATCATGCGTTCAGAGGGCACGCAAATGGTCATCCTCGTGGATGAATATGGAGGCACCGCGGGATTGCTCACGATCCATGATATCCGCGCCGAACTGCTGGGCTACCTGTCGCCGGAGCGCGAAACCGATGCGGCAACAGTTATTCCGGAAGGAGAAAGCTTCCTGGTCGACGGCAAAACCCGCGTGCGCGAATTGGATCGCCTGCTCGAGAGTCCCCTGCCCGCGGGCCAGGCCGACACCGTCGGCGGACATGTGACCGACCTGATGGAGCGGATTCCGAGAGCCGGCGACACCGTCGAGGACGAAGCCTACGAGTACCGTGTGCTCCAAATGATCGGACGCCGGGTGGGCGCCGTGCGGCTTAAGCCCAAGCCGGATCCAGCCGATACCGCGCTGAAGGAGGAGATCTAATGGGCGGGGTCGAACTAATTCTGCTGCTGGTTCTGCTGATTCTAATCTTCCTGTCCGGATTCTACTCCGGCGCGGAAACCGCAGTCACCAGCGCCAACCGTGTAAGCCTGCATCGTATGGCCGAAGAGGGCGACGGACGGGCGCGCTTGGCCATCGAGCTGATGAAGCGCATGGATACGCTGCTCTGCACCACCTTGGTGGGCACCAATCTGGCCAATGCGGCCGCCACCACCTTTGCAGGCGTGCTCATCTACCGCCTGTGGCCCGTCTCGGAAAACACCGAAACCCTGCTGACTACGCTCATCGTCACGCCCATTATTCTCGTCTTCGGTGAAATGGTTCCAAAAGCCGTGTGCCGCAGTCACGCCACGCCGATTTCCAAGAGCATTGCCGGCTGGCTAAAACGCTCCGAGCTGCTGCTGCTGCCCGCCGTCATCCTGACTCGCGCCCTGGCTGTTTGGGCGGCGCGCAGAGTGGGCGCACACGGCGGAACCGCGCTGGTCGAACACGAAGTCACCCGCCAGGACCTGCACGACGTTGCTGAACTCGCGCGCGAACAAGGGATCCTGTCGGAGTCCTCGGGAACCATGTTCATGACCGTTTTCGAGCTGCACAACCGACCGCTCTCCGAAGTTATGGTGCCCCTGGGCCGAATGAGCTGCCTGCCCGAAAACGCAACGGTGAGGGAACTGGAGGACCTGTCCGTGGCCACAGGCCATACCCGCTTCCCCGTCTACTCCGACAACGAAACCAACACCGTCGGCATTATCGACCTGCGAGAGGTCCTCGTCGCCCAGCACAGCAACCCGAACATCACCGGAGAGTTCCCCGTTAGAGCCTTCATCCACCGGTCCTTGACGCACATCATGGAAAACCGAACCACCGGCGAGGTGATCCATGAACTGCACTACCGAAAACCACCCTTGGCCATCGTTGTCGACGCAGACGGCCACACCGTCGGAATGGTCACCGCCGAAGACCTCATCGAACAAGTCGTCGGAGACCTCCGCGACGAACGCGACCAGGAGAAGGCAGACGCCGATTCTCCCCGCTCCCGATCGGCTGACTGACTCTTCGTCATGAGATTCCGAACGCTTGAACTCTATTCCGGCAGCACACTCGACTTGGCGGAAATCAGTGGAAAATCGTGGTGCTGGCAACTTAACTGTAAGCGGTGCGGGATTTCAGTCCGAAGGCCATTTTTGTACCCCGAGGACTGCCGAGAAAACAAAAAAAATAAATTTATTTCGTTGTGGCTTGACAGGCGAAAAAGTATTGATATGGTATT
>JBMCIU010000167.1:0-4582 GCA_048616755.1 Verrucomicrobiota bacterium | reverse complement strand
CCGCAACCAAAAGAGAGCGTCGCCATTATGAAGACAATGCCTAACGATCCGGATATGCTGGAAGAATACGATTTCAGCGGTGGTGTGAGGGGCAAGTATTCCCAAGAGTACGAGAAGGGGACCAACGTTGTCGTCGTTGATCCCGATGTTGCCCCCTTCTTCCCCGATCACGACTCCGTCAACAATGCCCTCCGCCATCTTGCCGCCGTGATCCAACAACAGAAGAAGACCGAACCAGCCAGTCGATCGGACGGCTAATCGATGCCCCTCACCGGTACGGTACAGTTGTAGTATGCCCGTTCTCTGTTGGAACGGACCTGTTGACAATGGGCGCACATTTCGGTATATTAATTGTATGAGTCAATTTGACTGGGATGACGAGAAGAACGTTGTACTGGAACATACACGAGGCGTGTGTTTTGAAGATGTTCTGGTTTGCATCCAAAACGGAGATGTTCTGGATATCGTACGGCATCCCAATCAAGATCGATATCCGGGACAGAACATGATTGTTCTCAACATGAACGGTTATGCCTGGCTTGTCCCCTATGTGAAGCAGAAGGGTGTCAGATTTCTTAAGACCATCATTCCCAGCCGCAAAGCAACTCGGGAGTATTTATCATGAATAAGGACAAGATGGATTTGGAGCAGGATGAATTGCAGATCCTCCAGGACTTCGAGCGTGGAGAGTTTGCTAGTATCCGCAATTTTGAGGAAGAGAAGAAAGAACTTGAGGTAGCCGCCCGGAATACGTTGCAGAAGGACAAGAGGATCAATATCCGCATCTCGTCACGTGATTTGGAGCGTCTGCAAATGCGCGCGGCTCGCGAAGGAGTTCCATATCAGACATATATTGTCAGTTCCCTCCACAAGCTTGTGTCAGGAAGATTGAAAGAAGTGGGGTAACAAACCGCTTTAAGCGGACAGTTGTAGTATGCCTGTTCTCATGGAAAAATTTTGGAAGCGCGTTTGCTTCGTTTTGGTTCTGGGGGCGCTTGTCGTTTCGGACGCCGGCGTATTTGCGCAGTCCGCAGCCAATTTGCGTCAGCGCGTCAGGGAGTGGGTGTTGCTAAACGAGGAGTTGGCCGCCACCCGCACCGACTGGCAGGAACGCCAGGCCGTCATGGACGACCGAATCCGATTGCTCCAGGCGCAGATCGACCAACTGACCGACGCTACCGGGCAAACCGACGAACAACTCGCGGCGGCGCGCGACCAGCTTGACACCGTTGAGGAGCGCGCCTCGGTCGCCAATGCCGCCTTGACTGAACTCTCCGCCCCGGTTCGCCAAGCCGAGTCGAAGGCGCGCGACCTGCTGGACCGCCTGCCCGATTTTCTGCTCGATTCCTTGACTATTCCCGACACTGTGGCGTCGCCGCCGGCGGACAGTCAACCGGAGCAGTGGCCCGCTCGGATGAAACATGCGCTTGGAGTCATCGAAGACATCCAGCGCATGAGTGCTCAGGTGCACGAGGGGCGCATGAATGTGCCCGTCGGGGAGGATGGGGTGGAGATGCATGTGCTATTTTTGGGGCTTGCGCAGGCATTCGGCGTCACGCCGGACGGGGCGTCCGCCGTCGTCGGACGTTGGGAAAAAGGTCGTTGGAGGTGGCGGGAATCCCCGGACCATGCCGGAGTTATTCGGACGGCCCTGGCTATTTACCGCGGCGACAAGCCCGCCTCGTTCGTCTCTCTGCCGCTGGCGCGTCCGCCGGGTCGCTCGAACGCGCCGGAAATCAACGATGCTCCGGAGGCGATGGAATGAACATGCGTCGTTGCATACTCCGCAGGTTCGCGGTATGGGGGATGCCGGCGGTCGTTCTGCCTCTTGCTCTTGCTGCGTCCGCTTCCGCCGAGGACACAGCCCCGATTCCCGTGGACCGAGCGCTTGAAAACGTCGAGCAGGATATCGCCGACACGCGCGAGCGTCTGCGCCGCGAGCGCAAGCAAATCGCGAACCGGCGCGAGGAAATGGCCGCAACAATCAAGGAGCTGGAAGCCAAAGTCCGCGAACTCCGCACGCGTCGAAACGACCAAAACGCTCAGCTGAAAGAAGTGCGCGCCACCATCGAGGAAACCGGTGCTCGGGCTGACGACGCCGAGGAGCGGGTCGACTTCTCCGCCTCCCTCATGACCGAGCACCGCCGGAACCTTGGCACGCGGCTGTCCGCTCCTGCAAGTTTTTTGCTCCAATCAAGCCTTGCCGACATCGACGCGCGTCTGAATGTCGAAAGCCCGCGCGAGCGGCTTGACGCGGTCCCCCCGCTGCTCGAACTCTCCCTGCAGCAAGCCGCCCGCGGCTTCGGCGGACAAACCATCCGTGAACAAGCTCTGACCACCGCCGGTCGAACCGAACCAGGCACGTTTATGGATTTTGGCCCCTTCCGCTACTTTGTTCCCGACGATCCCGAGCGACCTGCAGGTTTGGCCCGGCAGCTCCCCAACGCCGAACGCCCCACCGTGTTTGCGAAGTTCGCAACTCGCAATGCCGGCGAGGCTATCCGACGACTTGAGCGCACGGGCGAGGCCGAAGTTCCCGTCGACCTCACCGGTGGAGACGCCGTTCGATTGGCCGCCGCCAAACCCACGTGGTCCGAGCACCTTGCGCAGGGCGGGTTTGTGATTATCCCGCTGCTGGCGCTGGCGGGCGTCTGCTTGGTGCTGGCGGTGTACAAGTTTATCGCTCTGGCTCGGATTCAGTTGAAGGATCCGGAGGGGCGCATCCGCACCATTCTCGACCAGCTGGAAAGCCGGGGAGAACAAACCGCGCTCGAGGCCGCACGTCGACTGCGTCCGCCGTTGCGAGCCGTGATCGAAGAGGGCATACGACACCGCGATGCCCCCAAAGAAAGCCTCGAGGAAATCCTCTACGAGCGGCTGATCGCTCAAACCCCCCGGCTTGAGAGCCTTCTTACGCCCCTCGCGGTTTGCGCCAGCACAGCACCGTTGCTCGGGCTGCTTGGGACTGTTACGGGGATGATTCATACGTTTCGGCTGATCACCGTTCACGGCACCGGGGATGCCGGCGTCCTCTCTTCGGGTATTTCCGAGGCCTTGGTCACCACCGAAGTCGGTCTTGCCATCGCCATCCCGGCCCTGCTCATCCACGCCTTTCTCTCCCGCAGGGTTACCCGCGCAACCGCCAATTCCCAGCGTGCCGCCATCACCTTCGTCAACGGTCTTACCGTCCGCCTGCATCAGAATTCCTCCACACAATGACTGGCGGTCTGCTCTCTATCCCCGTAGGCGTGAACGCTCTCCTTTTGACCGAATCATGGGTGAAAAAACAGCAAGGATGGAAATGCGGTAAATTGTATGCGTAAAAATGACAGTTTTAATAGTGCTTCCTGGATGTTATTTTTGCGATTAAGCCCAACCCGCAGGTACTGCGACGGCCAGCTTTCATATCAGTCGGCAAAGGGCCGGAGCGTTTTGCGTGTCGCGGAGGTAGCCAGCGGTATAGTGATCGCGAACGGCGGATTGGAATACCGCGCTGCTCCAAAGATAGCAATACAAGTGGTGGGTGCTCAGCGTAAGGTTGGCTTCAGGGGCGGTGTTCCAAGCGCGGACGCGACGAGCGGAGACGCGGCGGATGGCAGCAAAAATCCGCGGCGCGTGTTCGGGGCGGTGTTCGACCAGACGCAGCAGTGCCCAGGCCCAGTCGGCGTCGGTGCACTGGGTGCGGTGTTCGCTGTCCGGGACAGCATCCCAGCCGAGACCGAGCATCCGGTCGATGAGCAAATCAGGTTGGGGATAGGGCAGAAGGCCGGCATCGAAGGCGCTCAGTATGTGATAAACGCAACTGATCACACGCCACGCCGGGGCGTCGGGCGCGCACCACGTGGCTAAGGGCTGACTCGGATCAAGCCGCTCCGCGATATCGCCACGGAAAACCTCGATCCAGTCGGTCTGGACGCAACCGGTGGCCAGGAGGGGGATGGTCTGGCTGGAGAGTTCTTTGTGTGTGCTTGACCAGTCGTGCCGCGCCAGCCAGGAGCGGAGGGTTTTTGGCTGGCGCGGGGCCAGGGGGCCAATGTCTTCGGGTATAGATTGGCCCAGAAGGTTGAGCGCCCCCAGGACCATATGCACGGCATGCCCCGGGCCATCGTCTCCGTGGAAGGTGCCGTCGTCGTTGCGGTACGCAAGGATCCGTTGGGCCCATTCCTTGCGGACGGCACGGTCGCCGAGCGGCAGGCCCAGCACGGCGCAGGTGTATACCGCACCGGTCAACCCGTAGAGAGATTCACTTTCACCGCATCGGCCTGCATAGCTGCATGCACTCGGACCGCAACGCCGTTGCTCCAACTCCTGGCGGACCAACCGGCGCAGGTGCGCGATGTCGAGCCGCGGCAAGGACTCGGCCTGATCCGACGGCGAGTGCTGAGAGAACCTCTGTGTATTTGCCTGTTGTGCTCGTGTTGTCATCTTTTCGATTTTTTCTCCGTTCGCCTTCTTCTACCGTGCCGTATAGTCGGCGGTCAACGGGCAGCCCTCACGATCCTTGTCCAGCAATGCCGTGCGCGCCAGGCCGTGGAGTAAAAAACCGGGGCCCATCTGCGATTCGTACCAGTCGATGCCGGCG
>JBMCIU010000166.1:0-4590 GCA_048616755.1 Verrucomicrobiota bacterium | reverse complement strand
CAAGTCTTCCCGAAACGTCCCTTCCCGCATCGCTGAACTCAAATCTTTGTTGGTGGCGGCCAGAATGCGAACGTCGACCGGCTCCGGCTTCCGGGCGCCCAGCGGTTCGACGACTCGCTCCTGCAGCACCCTCAACAGCCGCACCTGCAACGCCGAAGACATATCCCCGATTTCGTCCAGAAACAGCGTTCCCCCCTCGGCCAGAGAAAAGCGCCCGGGCTTGTCGCGCTTGGCGTCGGTGTAGGCGCCGGCCTTGACTCCGAACAACTCGCTTTCCAGAAGAGTGTCGGGCAAGGCCGCACAATTGACCGCCACGAACGGCCCCTCGCGCCGCGGGGACAAGTTGTGAATCGCGCGCGCGAATAACTCCTTGCCCGTCCCGCTGGCGCCTTCGATGAGCACCGTGGACGGACTGTCGGCGACAAGAGGAAGAACCTTGAACAGCTCCCGCATCGCCGGACTGCGCCCGATGATGTCCTCAAAGGTGTAGCGAGCATGCAGTTCCTTCCGAAGCTGCTCGACCTGCGTCAGATCCTGAAAGGTCTCAACCCCACCTACGACCTCGCCGTCAGCGTCCTTCAACAGAGCCGTGGCGATGCGAATGGGAATCCGATCCCCCTCGTGGTTGACGATGTGGGCCGTGGCGTGCACGACCGGCTCGCCGCTGGCGATGGTCTTGCCAAGCGCGCAGTTCTTCTCGCAAATATCCGCGCAAAAAACTTCGTGGCAGGGCCTGCCCAGCGCCTCGTCGCGCGGGACGCCGGTGATCGCTTCCGCGGCCCGGTTGAACGCCGTGATCCGCCACGCGCCGTCGACCGTGAATACGCCTTCGTTGATGGAGTCGAGTATCGTCGCTTCGCGTCCGAACGAATCGCTATTTTCCATAGGGTACTCCCATAAGCTTTGGCACCTGAGCAAATAGTCGTGCATTTTGCAACTGCTTTTGAACGAAAACATATTATTATGCACGATTAATGCAAGCAATCCTGTGCGAACTCTTAGTTTCACAGGCCGGAACCTCCTGCATAACCAAGGTGGCACGACTTGTGCTGTAGAAGACCACATGACGATTGCGTTACCCAATTGGAACGGGCGAATCAGTCCGGTGTTCGACGTAGCGGAGACGATACTGATTGTCCAGCTAGGTCCCGAGGGCGAACGCAGCGAGCGAAGTCTCGCCTGCCCGGTCCAAAGCCCGGATCGCCGAGCCGGCTTTCTTGCGACGGCGGGAGCCGAAACACTGATTTGCGGCGCGATTTCCCGTCCGCTGGAAATGGCCGTCGCGTCCTTGGGCATCGATGTGATTCCCCATATCTGCGGCGATATCGACGATGTCTTGGAGGCATTTGGGAAAGGGGCACTTGATGACGCCCGATACCGAATGCCTGGCTGCTGCGGACGGCAACGCCGACGGCGCTGCGGGCGTCGCGGACAGCGCAATTTTTAGAAAACAACGTTCGAGCCGTCTCCGGAAGCTTACGCGCCGGAGACAACAAACAAACAGAATCCCAAAAATCAGGAGGACAAACAATGCCACGTGGAGATGGAACAGGACCAAATGGAATGGGCCCGATGACGGGTCGTGCGGCAGGCTACTGCGCGGGATATGCAACACCGGGGTTTGCCAACCCGGTCGGCGGTCGGAGACTCGGCTTTGGCTTTGGTCGGGGCCGCGGTCCCGGTTTCGGACGAGGTCTGGGCTTGGGCTTTCGCGGCGGACGCGGCATGGCCTGGGGCGGCGCGGACGCCCCGGCACCGCCGTATAACGCCCCTGCAACGACGCAGGCGCAAGAGGCCGAAATGTTGAAGGCTCAAGCCGAGTACTTTGAGTCTCAGCTTGACGCGCTGAAAAAACGTCTGGCCGAGATCAAGGCGGACGCCGAAGAGCAGTAGGAACTGCCGATAATCGCAACCAGGTCGGACGAGTCAGACGTGTTAGACCAGTCGGACATGTCAGAATCGTCGGATTTGTCCGACCGACCAAAATAAGGAGGTGCATTGTGCCAAGAGGCGATGGAACAGGACCGACGGGCAACGGCCCGGTCGCCGGGCGAGGACAAGGACGAGGCGGCGGCGGGCGCGGACGCATGGGCGGTTTCGGGCTCGGCAGCGGCGGCAATTGCGTATGCCCCAGTTGCGGCGCCAACGTCGCGCACCAGCGAGGAACGCCCTGCACACAACGCAAATGTCCCGAGTGCGGGGCGGCGATGACCCGCGAACGCTGATGCACACAAAAATGAAAGGAACGATGGACAATGGTTATCACGGTAGCAAGTGGAAAAGGCGGAACTGGAAAGACTACGTTTGCAGTTAATCTGGCGTATGCGCTGGCGGACCGCGGCGAGAATGTGCGGCTGTTGGACTGCGATGTCGAGGAGCCTAACGATCACTTGTTCGTGACCCCTGCGTTCACCGAGGAGCACGAGGTGACCGTCCCGAAGCCGGTTTGGGACGAAACGCGGTGTACTGCCTGCGGCAAGTGCGCAGAAGCATGCAACTACAACGCGATCGCGGTTGTAAACGGCAAGGTGCTGGTGTTCAACGAGCTGTGCCATAGCTGTGGAGTGTGTTCGCATATATGCCCCGTGGGTGCGTTTAGCGAAACCGACGCGGTTATTGGCCGAGTTCAGGCGGCGACGGATAACAAGCCGTTCTATTTTGCGCACGGGTTGCTTGACATCGGCGAGGCGCTGGCGCCCAATGTGGTGCGCGATGTCAAAAAGCACATCGATCCTGCCGCGATCAATATTATCGATGCGTCGCCGGGGACTGCCTGCCCGGTTGTCGAGGCGGTCGAGGATGCGGACGCCGCGCTGCTGGTAACCGAGCCGACGCCGTTCGGATTGAATGATCTCAAGTTGGCGGTCGGGTTGACGTTGAAACTCGGGGTGCCGACCGGGATTATCATCAATCGTTCGGACGGCGAGGACCGGATTATTGCCGATTACGCCGCGCAGGTCGGGTTACCCATAGCCGGGCGAATTCTGTTCAAGCGCGCATATGCCGAGGCGTATTCGGAGGGGCGGATGCTGGCGGCTGAATTCGCTGAGCTGCGCGAGAATCTGCTGGGGATATACGACTGTATTGCCACTGCGCAGCCGCCTGCGCCGGCGGCCGAAGTGTTCGAGCTGGACGCGGGAGAACCCGTCGCGTTCGAGCCCGGCACGGCAGATGACTACAAAGAAATCACGGTTATCAGCGGCAAGGGCGGCACCGGCAAAACAACGGTCACGGCGGCGCTGGCGCAGTTGGCCAAAGACAAGGTGCTGGCGGACAACGATGTCGATGCCGCCGACCTGCATTTACTGCTCGCCCCCAGCGTGCGCGAAGGTCATGATTTCATTGGCGGTGCCAAAGCGATAATAGACAGCAGTCAATGCATCGGTTGCGGACGTTGCGCCGAAGCCTGTCATTTCAACGCGATCAACCTCGATGGCCCCGGCAATGATGTGATCCAGCAGACCTACAGGATTGAGCCGCTCGCCTGCGAAGGCTGCGGCCTTTGTCCCCGGCTCTGCCCCGTCGACGCCATTCGCAGCGAACGCAATGTCGCCGGGCGCTGGTATGTCTCCGGAACAAACTACGGACCAATGGTGCATGCGAAGCTCGGGATCGCCGAAGAGAATTCCGGAAAACTGGTCGCCCAAGTTCGCAAGCGCGCCGGCGAATTGGCCGGTGAATTAAGTAAGGACTTGATTCTCGGCGATGGTCCGCCGGGAACGGGATGCCCGGTGATTGCATCGGTTTCAGGGACGGACCTAGTCCTCATCGTAACCGAGCCGACAGTCTCCGGAGTGCATGATATGGAACGCGTTATGCAGCTTGCCGCCCATTTTGGAGTGACAACCGCAGTGGTCATCAACAAGGCCGATTTGAACCTCGCCCAGACGCAACGCATTGCGGATATCGCAACCAGGCACGGATCACGTGTGATCGGGCATATCCCCTTCGACCGGGCAGTGAACGATGCGTTGATGGCCGGAAAAACGGTGCTCGACTACGGTGAAAGCGATGCCGAAAAAGCGGTGCGCGAAGTATGGAAAAACTTACAGAAAAAATAAACAAGGAGTCAAACTATGAAGATCGCAGTTACAAGTAAAGGTCAAGGATTGGATGATGCCGTGGATCCGCGATTCGGGCGCTGCCCGTTTTTTGTCGTGGTAGACGGCGAGACAATGGAATGCGAGGCGCTGGAGAATCGGAATGCGGCCGCCGGTGGCGGCGCGGGTATCCAGTCGGCACAGCTGATGGCGGACAACGATGTAGAGGTCGTGCTGACCGGGAATTGCGGCCCGAACGCCTATCGGACCCTGGAAGCGGCAGACATCCGGGTCGTCGTCGACGTCTCCGGCACCGTCCGCGAAGCCGTGGAGCAGTTCAAGGCCGAAACCCCGACGCACTCCAGCGGACCGAACGTCCAGAGCCACTTCGGCACCAGGCACAGCGCCTGCTGATTGATATCAACCCCGACATTCTGCTCTTGCAAGAAGTGCGCAATAAAAATGCGGCCGAGGAATTAAGTAACCGTTCACGGATACTCGAAGTAGACCTGTCAGAGTTCCGTCTTTAGACGGCAGTGGCAGCGAAGCT
>JBMCIU010000165.1:0-4623 GCA_048616755.1 Verrucomicrobiota bacterium | reverse complement strand
TCACCGCATAACTATGATCCTATTCACCACGGGAACAAGCCCCGTGGGGTCTCTCCGAACCGAAGGCAATTCGGTACCACCTAGTCTTCCGCCAGATCAAGAGTCCTGATCTTACCTGGGGCGCTGCCCCAGGCTATATTTGTTACGTCCCTTTGGGACTACGATTCGCTTAGAAAATCTGGTTTCCGTTGGAGGCATCCTCTGCCTACACCCACTAAAAATCCTGTAGTGCCTTTTTCTTATTCGAGGACGGCGTCGGGGCCAATGGTCATGGTGGTGTCTGTGTCTGCGGTTTCGACGGTTTTGGGGGTGACGACGATTTCCGCGGTAACGGGGCGGAAGCCGTCGGGCGCGAGCAGGGTGCATCGGACGAGGGCGTGCGATCCTTTGCGCAGAGATTTTAGCGCGGGATTCGCCAGCGGTATTGTCACTTCGGTTTGTTCGCCGGGTGGGCAGGCGATGTCGATGTCCCGGAATTTGCGCATCATTGTGGCGTATAGACCGCCGCCGTTTTGCTGCACCCGGAGGGTGCATTCCTTCAAGTCAATGGCGTTGTACTGGTTCCAGAGCGTAAAGCGGACGGATTCGTCGCCTTCGTTCCAGACGAGGCGTTCCGGGAACCAGACGGGGCTGAAGAGCACGCGCATCGCCCAGAAGAATGGTTTGGGCAGGAGGTCGGCGGTGATCACGCCCCAGTCGGCGTCTTCTCCCCAGCGCACCCATCCCCAGGGGTTGCCCGCTTCGGCGCTCCCCGCGCCTGCGCACAGCCAAGGGAAGTAGGCGCCGCCCAAGCAGGTTGGTTCGGAGCGCATGAATCCCCATTCGCGGCGCAGGCGCTCTTCGAATGCCTGCATGGTGGATTTGCCGGACAAGGCGTCCTCGGGAACGTCGCTGATGATCGAGCAGTGGGGGTGGTGCAGCAGGTCGGGCATGGCGTTGAAGATGCCGTATTCGCTGCTGAACCAGACGCCGGACCAGCCGCGTTCAAGTGCGCCTTGGCGGGTGACTTGGATCATGTCGGCCTCCCAGCTGTTGGGATTCTCGACCACGCCCTCGGCCAAAAAGCGTTTGATGTGGCGAAAGCTGTAGTGAGTATCGGCGATGTCGCCCACGCGCAGCTCGATGATGCCGTCCATGGCGTTGGCCGGTCCGGGGGGCGGGAACATCGTGGGGCGGCTGGGATCAAGTTTTTTGCACAGGGCGTCGAATTGGCGCAGGTGGTCCCAGCCAGCGTCGGCGACTTCCGGTGTTTTCGGCATGTTTTCGTTGCCGACGCTCCAGACCATGAGCGAAGGATGGTGGCGGTCGCGCCGCACGCCGCTCTCGATGCGTTGCAGGGCGGGGGGTACCCATTCGGGATCGTGGATGTAGTCGGTGCCCCAGTCAATGGGCAACTCCTGGAGCAGGTAGATGCCGAGTTCGTCGCACAGATCGGCGAGACATCGCGGGCCGAGGAAGTGAGTACGGATGGCATTGACGTTGGCTCTTTTCATCAGCGTGAGATTTTGCCTCAGCCATTTCTTCGGCGTGTACATGCCGTGTTCGGGGTGAAAGGTAAGGTGGTTGACGCCGCGGAACTTGACGGGCTTGCCGTTGAGTTTGGGGCCTTCCGGATTCAGCTCAAAATACCGAAATCCGGTTTGGTACGAGAAATTCTGCGGCGGTTTTTTATCGGTTTCGAGGCAAATGGCTACGGTGTACAGGTTGGGATATTCGTCGTTCCAGAGGGCGGGGCTGAGGACAGTCAGGCTGACGGGGATGTCGGCGGTTGCGCGGGGGGCCAGTTCGGCGGTTTGCCGTGCTTTCCCCGCGATTTTGCCAGCGGAGTCCGCAATGGTTACGGTCAGGGTGCCCGAGGCGGGTTGGTCGCCGGCGTTCGCGACCGTGACGGTGCCGTTCAGGCGCCCTTCCGCGAGCGATTCGTCGACCGTGCTGGTCAGGTGATGCTCCGCAACGTGGCAGGGTTCGACGGCGTGCAGAACCGCGGGTTGTGCCAAGCCGCCAAATTCGAGCGCGTGTCGAACCATGTCCATCTGCACGAATTTATGCCGTCGGATCAACCGCACGGCTACTAGAGCTTCCTCGCCGGGGGTGACGTGGTTGGTTACGTCGAACTCGACGGGAGTCAGCCCGCTCAGGTGCTCGCCCAGCATGTGACCGTTGATGAAGAAGCGTCCGGCGGGAAAGACCGAGTCAAAGCGCAGGATGATTGTTTTTCCCCGCCAGGTCTCCGGTATGCGGATTGTTTTCCGCATCATTGCGCCGTCATCGGGATCAATGTGTGCGAGGGTAACCCGGTTCCAATCGGGAATGGGGTGGGCTTCGGCCTCGGGATCGGCGTAGAACACTTTTCCGGGCTGGGCGATTCGTTCCCAGGCGGAGTCGTCGAGCGCGGGTGTGGTCAGCTCGGATTCGTGCGCGGTTGAGAACGGCCATTTGGTTACGCGCCACTGCCCGGTCAGGTCAATCGACATTGCGGAGTTCGCAAGTTGGGGCGTTTGGGAAGATTGGGGTGTTTCCATTGTGTTTTCTTTGTGATTCGGGTTGGGTTTAGGTATTGCGCTGATGGACGCCCGCATAGAATTCGAAGCGGGCGTTTTCTTCGTACCACATGGGGAAGTTGGTTCCCCATACGTTGTTGTACAGGTTGAAGTGCATGCCCAGCTCGAGGGGCGGCTGGCGGTTGTCGAATTCCATCAGCCGCGGCCGGCCGGGGCTGACCAGTGCGGCGTCTGTGGTGTGGATGACGAGTTCGGCATCGGTTCCGCAGTCCGCGCGGATTGCCTCGACCGCGTGGAGGTTGCGGTTGCCGTTGCGCACCACCTCGATGGGCGAGATGAGTTGGTCCATCTTGCTCATGCGCCAAGTGTCGGTTGCGATGTTCGCGGGGTTGACGTGTAGCCAAAGCGCTTCGGCCATGCGGTTGGCGGGTTTGTTGAACCACTGCACGGTCGCGGCAAGGCCGTTGCCGGTGGCCTGCAGGCTGATGGAGGCTTGCGCCGGCATGCCGAATTTGGCGTGCGCTTCGGGATCTCCGTCGAGCAGCAGGACGCATTCGGCGTCGGAGGGGCGGAACGCTTCGCGCACCCGGTAATTCCACATTCGCGAGGGCTGGTCGCCCTGTTCCATGCCGGGCTTGCTGAAGTCGGGAACTGCCCAGGAGCGACAACCTTCTTTGTCGAGGTTGACGTTGTATTCGCGCAACCTTCGCTCGTAGTCTTCCGCGCTGAAGGTCTGGTAGGAAAGGCGGAAGAGCGGGTGTTCGGAGTCCGCGAGTACGAGGTTGCTGGAGTCATTGGCGAGGTGGTTTAGCGCGCCGGTGTTGTCGTCGATTTCGCAGCGCCAACTGCCGATCTGAAAGCGTTCGCCCGCGGCGATGCGAACTCCGCTGGGTTCGGGATATCGGGGGGCGAGGGCGCGGCGCGCGGCTTCTGCTTCGGCGCGTTGGGCTTCAGGCAGCTTTGCCACGGCTTGGTCGAGATAGGCGCGCTGCTCTTGCCAGGAGGATTCGAAGCGTGAGAATGTGGCGGTGCGGGTGTCGATGTCGGCGCGCTCGTCGTCGGGATTTAGGCGAAAGGCGCCGAAAGAGCCGAGCCCCTCGGGCGGTTCGGCGTCAGCAATGTCGCGTGTTCGCGCGGATGTGAAGTCGGCCCGGGCGTAGTTGGCGTAGTCTCCCAGGTGGGTTTTCTCGTCGAGTCCCCACGTGTGTTCGGGGATGCACAGCAGTTGGTTGCGGCAGGCGTCGAAGGCGCTCTGGTCCTCGGGAGCGGAGATGATTTTACTCCATTGCGCGGTGAGCCGGTCGAGGCGCCGGAAGCAGGCGGTTTTGTAGGGATCGGTGGCGACGCCGTGAATCCAGGTGTCGCCGATTTCTTCGGTGAAGATTGGCAGTTGGTCGTTGACCCGGAGCAGGTCACGGGCGAAGGCGTCGAGAGTCGAGGCGCGCACGGTGGCTTGGGGAAACTCGCTTCGGACCGCATCGTAGCTTTTTCGGACTTCGGCCGGCGATTGGGGGCCGGCGTTGTCGCCGGAATGAGCAAAGGCCAGGACGTGCTCGAAGCCGTGTAGGGCGAAGCTGCGCCCGTAGCTGTCGCGCGTGTAGTTGACGATGACTTCGGAACCGTTCGGATCGCGCCAGCGAAATACTTCGGGAGTGTCCGGCGGCGGGCAGGCGGGGTTGACTCCGATGTGCAGGAAGCGCACGCCGGCTTCGGCGAGCAGCGGCACAATGGCGCGAGTGTGTCCCGGCACATCGGTCATCTTGGCGGCGATGGTTTGCCGCCCAAAGCGCCGATCCAGCTTTTGGGATACCCCAAGGCCGAAGCGAAACAGGTCGGCGGTCATCAGTTCGGAATGGGTGGTAAAGGGCAGGGCGTGCCATGCAATGTCGCCGGCCATGATCGCTTCTTCCATCTCTTTGCGTTCGGCTGATTCCGCGCGTTCCAGGAACTCGTGGATCAGCCAGGCGCCGGTGGTCCAGACAAAGCGGTCGCCGCCGGATTCGCGAAGTTCGCGGGCAAGACGAATGGCGTGGGGGATGTGTTGTTCGAGATATCGGGCCAGGACCGTGTCGGCCAAATCCGTGAAGCCGGCGTCGAAATGCGTCTTGAATACTAGGTGTAC
>JBMCIU010000164.1:0-4630 GCA_048616755.1 Verrucomicrobiota bacterium | reverse complement strand
GCCGGTCGTGCTGATCCGCTGGCGGGTACGCAACACAGGCGACACCGAGACCGAGATCGAGTGCGGCATGCGATGGCCGAACGTGGTGGGCTACGGCGGCGGCATCAAGGAAGAAGAAAAGAAAATCGGCTACGGCGACGGCTTCTATCAGTACTGGACCGCACCGGACCAACCAACAACCGATGCGGTCAAGATTCCACCTGTCGTTGGGCTCGGGCTCGCACACGGCAACGCGCCCAATCCCGTTAGCCAAGCCGCCGACGGACGACACTTTCTGTTCGTAAAATCGCCGAACGAGCATCGCAGTGTCGCAGTTGACCTCGAACAGCCCGGCGTTTGCGCGGTCACGTCCCTGGCCCCCGGCGCCGAATCCGTCGTGGATATGGTTCTGGTCTGGGAGATGCCGCATTGGATCGACACGCGCCGGGTTGATCAGGGCTTGTTCTGGCAAAACCATTTTGAGGATGGCGGCGAAGTCGCGGAACATGCGCTGGAGCATTTCGACGCGATCCTTGAGGGGGCCGGTTGGCTGGGCGAGTTATTGGGATCCACGAGCCTGCCCGCGGACATTCGGCACCGCCTGCTCAACTGCTGCTACCCGCTGGTGACCAACAGCGTATTCTTCCGCGACGGACGCTTCAGCATCAACGAAGGCCCAACGGAAATGTCCGGCTGCTACGGCACCATAGACCAACGTCTCGGCGCCCACCCCGCCACCCAGCTGCTGTTTCCCGAGCTGAACGCCGCGGAACTGACACTGTTCGCCAAGGTTCAAGCCGAAGACGGCGCGATCAATCACGACCTGGGACACGGGCACCTCGACAAATCGTCCGCGCCCATACCGTGGCCGGATCTCTGCTGTTCGTTCGTCATACAGCACGCCCGACACGCCTGGACCACCGGCGATGCGGACTTCGCAAAACGCGCCTGGCCCAAGATCCGCAAAGCCATTGAAAAACACGGAAGCTGGGCGGATGCGGGCAACGGCGTGGCTCAGCTCGGCAAACTCGGCACCAGCTACGACAGCTATCACTACATCGGCACCACCGCCTACATGGGAACGCTCTGGATTGCCGCCCTCAAAATCGCCCGTATCTGGGCCGAAGACGAAGGGGACACACCCTTTATCGAGAAAATCGACCGCCGGCTGGCTGCCGCCGCCGAACGCCTCGAAACAGATCTTTGGAACGGGCGCTTTTACCGCGCCTACGCCAGTCCCGACAATCCCACCAACGAAAACAGCCATGCCGGCATGCTGGCAGGCGAGGTCTTCAGCCGCCTGCTGGCCGGACAGGACGTCTTGCCGCGCGAACGGCTTGTCTCGTGCGTTGAGTCACTCATGCAACTGAACTGCAGCGAACAGATGGCGGTGCCCGCGGATGAAGCCGCGCCGGACGGCGGCGCCGCGTCCCTCTACGGCTGGTTGCCGTACATCGAAGCATTCGCGCTCACCGCAGGCATGATGTTTGCTCCGGAAACGGCCCTAGGCGTCTGGCAACGCATGATCGCCGCCATGCAGGGCGAAAACGACCTCCATCCCTGCGACACCCGCCTCATGTACCGTCCCCAAACCGGCGCACCATCATGGGGCGCCTACTACATGACCGCCCCCGCCAGCTGGCTGGTCTACGACGCCATGCTCGACTTCCGTTGCCACCCTATACCGGGCATCCTGCGCTTCAACCCCGTTCAAAACGGCACCTTCGCCCTCGTCCATCCGCGCTTCTGGGCACTCGGGAAACGCGACGGGAATTCGCTTGAGATCGAAGTTACTCGCTCCTTTGGCGGCACCCCTGTCTCCGTTTGCATCCTCGAAACCCACGCCGATGTGGCATCGACAAGCGCACCGCTTGCGCAGGCAGAAACGCCGCCTTCTCCCGCCGCGGGACCGTACCAACAAACCACCATTGCCCCCCTCCCCCTCAAACCCGGCGCGCGAATTGCTTGGACACTGTCCGACTAAAGCGACGAGCCGAGTACCCTGTAACGCTTGAAACGGCGCGATGGATTGGCCTATTTAGGATGCGCGTGTTCGGCGACTAGCGCCCTGCCCGGCTCTTTCTGACCATTTTCAGAATATCGTCGGCGGTATGCGTATTGATCACGTTGTTCGCCGAGAGCCAACCGCGGCGGGCGACGTTCACGCCGAAGCGCATAAAGGAAAAGTGACCGGAAGCGTGCGCGTCCGTGCCCATGGAAAATAGCACACCGGCCTCCCGAGCATACTGGACATGGACGTCCGGTAGGTCGAGGCGATCCGGTTGAGCATTGATCTCCAGACAAACATTGTTGTCGAGACAAGCTTGGATCACACGATCCATATCCAGAGCGATTACATCGCGTTTGCCAATAATCCGCCCCAACGGATGCCCAATTGTATGGACCACGCCGCTTTCCGCGGCGGCCACGTAGCGATCCGTCATTTTGGCCTGATCGAGATGGCGGTCGTAATGAATGCTGGCGACAACCCAGTCGAGCTGACTCAGCGTTTTCGGATCGAGGTCCAGCGAGCCATCTTTGAGCACATCCACCTCAATGCCCGCCAGCAACCGAAAGTCGTCGAATTCGGCATCCGCCTCGCGAATGGCTTCGGCATGTCGCAAGGTCTCGTCGTCATCGAGTCCATTGGCCATAGTCACGCGCTTCGAGTGGTCGGTAATGGCCAGGAACCGATAGCCGAAGTCGCGAGCTGCCCGCGCCATATCCCGAATGGAATTTTCGCCGTCGCTGGCTGTAGTATGGCATTGGAGGTCGCCGCGGATATCGTCCATCTCGATCAAATCCGGGATCGTGTCGTTTTCGGCGGCGGCAATTTCTCCGCGGTCCTCGCGCAATTCGGGAGGGATCCACGGCAGCTGCAGCTTGTGATAGATCGCCTTTTCGTCCCGTCCCGCCAGCAGGGTGTCCCCGGAAAGCAAACCGTATTCATTGAGTTTCCAACCGCGCTCGACAGCTTTGCGTCGCACGCGGATACTGTGAGCTTTCGATCCGGTGAAGTACATCAGCGCCGCCCCAAACGTATTGAGTTCAAAGAAGCGAAAATCGACTTGCAGCCCGTTTGTCAGGCGCACGGACATGCGTTCCTTTCCCCGATTGATGACATCGGCGATCTGCTCGGTTTCCAGAATGTCGTCGGCGGCTTGCGCGCGGTTTTTGGCGTGAATCAGGATGTCGAGGTCGCCGATGGTTTCCTTTCCGCGCCGATAACTGCCTGCAGCTTCCCAGCGTTCGACCGAGTCCAAGCCGTCCAGATGCTCCCCTAACCGTGAAAGCTGTTCGTCGGCTTCCTGATACAACATTCGGCCGGCGGTCTTTTGGAGCAGATCTATACCTTCTAGAATCTTGGTTTCAGTCTTCTCGCCAAACCCTTCCAGGCTCCGGACACGGTGCTCCTCGCACGCTCGCCGCAACTCGTCAAGCGATTCGATTCCCAGTTCGCGGTGCAGCTGCATAGCCGAGCGGGGCCCCAAGTCGGGCACGTCCATCAATCGGGTTACCCCTTCGGGGATTTCCGCGCGCAACTGCTCCAGGCGCTTGCAGGTGCCCGTATCGACGATCTCATGCAGTTTTTTGCCCGTGGATTTCCCGATATTCGGAAGGTCGGAAAGGTGTCTCCCCTCCGCGACCATATCCTCCACACGTTCGGATAACCCGCGAACAGTCCGCGCCGCATTCCGGTAGGAGCGAACCCGAAACGCGTTCGCCTCCTCCAAATCCAGCAGATCCGCAATCTCATCAAACATATCGGCAATTGTGGCATTTTCCATAATTGGTAAAATAACGGGTTTGCAACAATGTGCGCAATGCGCTAAAAGCGTAATCTGAAGTTCGAAATCCCTGAAAGATGCACGCGGATCATCGTCTCGCGCTTATTATACTGCGTTTTGTACGGGTGCACAATCTCAGTCTCGCAGGCATCCCCGCCTGGTTTATTTTGCGCGGATAGCAGGCCGGCAGGCAGGGATGCTCGCCGCACTGAAACTCGGTCGCGCGGACTTGCTTTTCCTGCCCCATCGCAATCCGCGGACGGCGATACGGATTTTTCGCGCTACAGTATGGGTATGATGTTTTGGCTGTTCATACTGTTTATCGGTTTGCCGTGGATTGAGCTGTGGTTGCTTTTGCGGATCGGCGCAGTGGTCGGCGCTGGTCCAACGATCGGGCTGATCATCCTGACCGGCGTCATCGGCGCGTCTCTGACTCGCTTGGAGGGGGCGCGGGCGCTTGGTAAAATTCGCAACTCCACGGCGCGCGGCGAGGTTCCCGGTACCGCCATCGTCGACGCCATGCTGATTTTTGCTGCGGGGTTGGTCCTGATCACGCCCGGATTTCTCACCGATGTTACCGGTTTTCTACTACTGATTCCGCAAACGCGCGCGCTGATTCGCGCCCTGCTGGTGAGGCAACTGAAAAAGCATGCTGTCTACCAATTTAATGTTAATGTTCACACCCAGGAACAGGGGCGCCAATCGCCGGGTGGCCGACAAAGCCCCGATCCCGACGTCATCGACGTGGAAGCCCATGAAGTTCCCGATACGGACAGCGACCGGGACTAAGAGAAATTGGGGGCAGGCTAAGTTCAGAACTCTTGATCTGGCGGAAGACTAGGTGGTACCGAATTGCCTTCGGT
>JBMCIU010000163.1:0-4637 GCA_048616755.1 Verrucomicrobiota bacterium | reverse complement strand
CGAACAATGCCGATGCACCCGACCGGGAAAACTGCCGCCGCTCCTATCGTCGCTCTGGCAGTTCCCGCGGCGGATGAGCGCAACGTTCGGCATAAGAGAAAGAACACGATGAGAAAATTGCGATATCTACTCGATTTTGCCATCGGCATTGCGGCCGGCTCTGCGTTCACAATGTATCGCAACGTCCATCTGCCTTTCCCGCCTCTGCCGGAGGAACACCGTCAACTTGGCCTCGTTCCACAACTATTACGGAGTCTGTGTCAACAGCTCCAAGCTGTGGAGCAGAACTCGGTGCTTCGCGCAACCTGAACGCCCTTTTCCACGGCATGGAGCCCGCCGGCCTCGGCGGTATCCCGAGGTGCGCGAGGTACGGCGGAGGCCCGCCGCCTCCAGTTTTTCCGTCGTATGTCGGGCGTTCAACTTGCGCGACTCTTGTGCCTGCGAAACCGAGTTCAGAAAGAGATATCCGTTCACGGGTACAAAGAGCAAACAGGTCAGGATTCCGTCTTTAGAAAGCAGTGGCATCGAAGCTTAAGCGAGCAAGCGGACGGCGGTGGAGGTAGGCAAACTGCACTGCTCATCCCAGGCAGGGGCCCGGCTTGCTAACGCCCCGCGGGCGCGGTCCTGGTTGTCGCTGCTTCGCCGAAGCCGCGACCGGGCGGTTGGGTTTGGCGAGCCGCGTTTCCGTCCGAAGCCGCGGGGGGTGCCGAGCTCGGCGAGCCAGGCACTACTAGCGCCTCCACTGCCGCGGTTACGCGGAACTCTGACCCCCAAATTGCACGGCAACCGTTCACGAGGGACAATCGACCTCAACTCGTTCGCAGCCCGATAAAGATCCCCGCGAACGGTTGTCGATAGAGTATCAAAAAAATGTATACGCATTGTCATCGGCTGCTTGAAGTGCCCTTTCGGGCACAAACCTCTTTTTCATTCTGACCCAAGCGTTGTCTGGGGCTACGATGAATTGGCTCTTCCAGGGCTGAGATCGTAATGTTAAAGCAAATGCCATACTCAACAAGTTAGCGCTTATGGGGCGCGGCCCCCCGCGCCCCGTCCCTCTGGCGTCGAGGGCGCCGCCAGGTACTAATGCTTGGTGCCGGGTGCGACCTTCGCGCCCGTCCCTACGAATGCAGGTCTTTTTGTACGATGTCTCCGGGGCGGGTGCTGGTGTGCGGCCACAGCTTGCGCCCAGGGTAGATGGATGTATGGATGCCGGTGTGCACGTCGTCGCCGATGACGGCGCCGAGTTTGCGGCGGCCGGTATCCAGGAGCGCGCCCTCGATCATGCAGCGGTGATTGCGTCCGTCGTGACGGAAGTTGGCCGTGATGGTTCCGGCGCCAAAGTTAACGTTTTCGCCGACCACGGAATCGCCGCAGTAGCTCAGGTGACCAATGCTGGTATTGGACATCACAATGCTGTTTTTGATTTCAACGGCCTGGCCGATGTGGCAGCCGTCGCCGATGGCCGTCCGACCGCGCAAATAGCAGTTGGGGCCAATGGTGCAGTTGCGCCCAATCACTACGGGACCTTCGATGTAGACGCCGGGGAGGATGCGGCTGTCTTCGCCCAGGTGCAGGATGCCGTCGATTGCGTTGCGGGGATCGCAATGGCCGTGAATGTCGGTGGTGTCCAACGCGTCGAGGAGTTCCCGGTTGATTTCGAGCAGCTGCCACGGGTATCGAATACGAAAGTCGGTCGGAGCGGCGGGCACGGCTGGCGCATTGGCGGGCGGCGGGTCGGCGGTGTGACCGCACCAAGCCAGAACGTCTCCCTGCGAAGTTCGCAGGACATGGCCGCCGCCTGCCTGACGCAGGGAGGCGAGGGAATCGGCACAGATCCATGCGTCCTCGCGCAGAAACAGGGTTTCCGCGTGCAGGGGTTCCGGGGCAGGGGGGATCTGGGTCCGCGCAGTCTCGACTTGCAGCCCCGCCAGCCGGCAGCGGTATCGGAGCCAATGATGCAGAGCGTGATTGGCGACCGGGCATTCGCCCGCGTCGCGGGTGTCGGTCAGCGGCGCCAGCGAGGCGGGGTGTCCGGCGGGTAGGAGCAGTGCGTTCATGTGCCGATCTCCCGGTTGATGGCTTCGACCAAGGCGGCGGTCCAGCGCTCGACATCCTCCTCGGTGCGGGCTTCGATCAGAACGCGCAACTTGTGTTCGGTGCCGGAATAGCGCAGAATCAGGCGTCCGTTTTCGCCCAGGGCTTCACGGCACTGCGTGGCTACACTTTGTACCCCGGCGAGTTCGTCCAAGGGCGGCTTTTCCACCACCGGCACACTGACCAGCTTCTGCGGGTACTCGTCCATTACGTCCGCCAACTCCGCCAGGGGACGGCCCGTCTCCTTCATCAGGCGCAAAACCTGCAGGGCGCTGATGATCCCGTCGCCGGTCGTGGCGTAGTCCGAAAAGATTAGATGCCCGGAATTTTCCCCGCCAAGCGCGTGATTCTTCTCGCGCATGCGCTCAATCACATAGCGGTCGCCCACATCCGTGACTTCGACATGGATGCCGTGCTTGGCCGCCGCATCATGCAGGCCGAGGTTGGACATGGAGGTGACGACCAGGGTGTCGTTGCGCAGCAGACCGCGGCGTTTGAAGTCGAGAGCGCAGGTCAGCAGGATGCGGTCGCCCTCGATCACCTGGCCCCGATTGTCGGCGAAAAGCACGCGGTCGCCGTCGCCGTCGAAGGCGATCCCAATATCCGCGCCGTGCTCCTTGACGGCGTTGGCAACGGCTTCTGGGTGGGTGGCGCCGCAGTCCTGATTGATATTGTAGCCGTCGGGGTCCACGTGGGTTTTGGTGACGGTCGCGCCGAGTTCCCGGAAAATCCACGGTCCGATTAGGTAGGTTGCGCCGTTTGCGCAATCGAGGACGATGTTGAGATCTTCCAGGCCTTGGTTGTTGATGGTGCTTTTGGCGAATTCGATGTAGCGTCCGCGCGCGTCCTCGACTCGCTGGGCTTTGCCGATGTCCTTGCTGTTGAGGTGGTCGGTGCGCAGTTCGTTGCCAAAGACAAGGTGTTCGATTCGCATTTCGAGTTCGTCGCTGAGTTTGAATCCGTCGCGGTCGAAAATCTTGATGCCGTTGTCGTTGTATGGATTGTGCGAAGCGGTGAGCATGATGCCGCCGCAGGCGGCCATGGACCGGGTCAGGTGGGCCACGGCCGGCGTGGGGACGGGGCCGACCAGGTACACGTCCATGCCCATGGAAACCAGTCCGCTGGTCAGCGCGGTCTCGAGCATATAGCCGGACAGGCGGGTGTCCTTGCCGATGACGATGCGCTTGGGGCGGCCGGGGAGTTCTCCCAGGGTTTTGGCCACGGCTTTGCCCACGCGCAGCGCCACCTCGGGGGTGATGGGGTAGCGATTGGCTTCGCCTCGAATTCCGTCGGTGCCAAATAGTTCGCCCATGATGCCTCTCTCCTTATTTTTGTGCAGCGTGTCCGAAGGTTGTTGTGAACACGAAGTCAAAATCAATCCGAGTAAACGGGGTTCTCGCCGTTGACGTCCGCCTTCAGGACTGCTCGGCGAAGCGCCCAGCACATGTAGGAGACGGTAACGAAAAAGCTTGCCGGCAGCCGGTCGAGGACGTCGACAAACACCTCGAGCACGGTTGTGTTGCCGCCGAAACCCATCGGGCCGATTCCGAGTTGATTGGCCTCGCGTAAAAGCCGTCGCTCCAAATCGGCCAGCTCGGGTTCGCCGTGCCGCTCGCCGAGATGTCGAAAAAACTGCTGTTTGGCGGACTCCGCACCGGTTGCCCGGTCGCCGCCGGCGACCACGGCGAGAATGCCCGGCGCGCAGCCGCGACCCTGCGCCTGAAAGGCCGCGTCGAGCGCGCAGCGGCGAACACCCTCCAGGTCGCGGTCCGCCCCCAGCTCATGGTCCGGAAGCGAGTATTGGCAGCCGACGTTTTCGCAGCCGCCGCCCTTTTGGACCAGTGCCACGCGGATGCGGTCGGACGGATCTGACTCGCGCCAATGAAACACCGGATTCCCGCGTCCAACGCCGTTGCCCGTGTTTTGTCCCGTTAGAGTTTCCACGCAATTGCGGCGCAGCGTTCCTTCCTCGACGGCCTCGACCACCGCCTCCCGAAAGGTGGATTCAAACGCCCGGCGTCCAAACCCGCTCGGGGCCTCGACATTGACCAGGAGCGTTCCGGTATCCTGGCAGAGTGGACGGACAGTTTGGCGCGCCAGAGCCACATTGTCCAGCAACGTTTGCAGGGTTTGCTCCGCCAGGCTGCCGGACTCCTCCCGCTCCCGGCAGGCGCGCAGAGCCGTTTCCACATCCGCGGGAAGAGACGAGGACGCCTGACGAATGAGGTGAATTAAATTGGAATGCCACATCGACATGGAATAGCCTGCATTTTCGTGCGCGCAACAGAGATAAAACCGTCTTTTGCCGGAAAAGGCTCGGCGCGGACGCATCGTTCCAATTAGCTTCACCATATCCGCCCTGCCCAAGATTTCCAGCTGGGTTCAAGGGGACTCTCGCCCTCCAGCGTGTCCGGGTACGGCGACTCGTTTCGGGGGGGCGGACGGCCGGCCTCGCCATGCGACAACGGGCGGGGCTCGAAAGGATTCTCGCCCTCCAGCAAACCGCCCTGGAGGGCGAGACTCCTGTCGAGCCGGGCGCG
>JBMCIU010000162.1:0-4638 GCA_048616755.1 Verrucomicrobiota bacterium | reverse complement strand
AAACATGCGTCGCAATTGACGCCGTCTGAAGTTTTCGGAGCATCCGGCTTGCGCTTCCGGAATTTGTCGGTATCGTTTAGAAAAAGCTTTTTTGGTGCTGACACTCATCGTTCGCGTGATTTTTGCTACAGACTTATGATCGAAACCTTATCCATTCGCAATCTGGCATTGGTGAAGGAACTGGAGATTGAATTCAGTCCGGGATTCAATGTGGTCAGCGGCGAAACGGGAGCCGGAAAATCCTTGGTAATGGGAGCGCTGCAGATGCTGCTGGGCGACCGGACTCCCAAGTCGGTGATCCGGCGCGGGGCGGAGCGATGCGAGATTGCCGCGCATCTTTCCTTCGCGGGGCGCTCGGCATCGCTGCTGCCGCGGGTGGACCAAATTTTATCCGAGGCGGGTTTGCCGGTTTGCGAGGATGGCATGTTGGTCCTTCGCCGGGTGATTACGCCGTCCGCGAACCGGGTTCACGTCAATTCCGCGCCGTGTACCCTCTCCGTTTTAGCGAATTTGGGACAAATGCTGGTGGATATTCACGGTCCGGACAACAGCCGCTCGCTGCTGCGCCCCGCCTATCAGCTGGAGCTGCTGGACAATTACGCCGACTTGCATGATCTGCGACGGGAATGCCGGGAGGCGTACGAGGAACTCGCCGCATGTCGCCGCGAGCTGGAACAGCTGCACGGAGTCTGCATGTCCGCGGGCGAGCGGGAATTGGTGGAATTTCAGCTGAAGGAACTCGACGAAGCCGAGCTGAAGCCGGGCGAGGAAGAGGAACTCAACCGCCGCTACGACGTGCTCGCCAACTCGCGCACATTGATCGAAACCGCGGCGCAATGCTGCTCCGCCCTGGATGACGGGCCCCAGGCCGTCGGCGAAAAGGTGGCGGAAATTTTGCGCCAGATATATGTGCTCGAGGAAATCGATCCGCAACGCACGCGAGACTTTCGCGAACGGCTTGAATCCGTGACCGCTCAAGTGCAGGATCTGGCCGCGGACCTGACCGGCTATGCCGACTCGGTAGAGGTCGACGAGGAGGAACTCCAAACAACCCAGGAACGGCTGGACCTGATCCACCGCCTGACCCGCAAGTACAACGGCAGCATCGAAAGCGCTCTCGAGTACGCCCAGTCCCTCCGACAACGCCTCGACGAGGTCACCGGACGCGACGACCGCATGGCGGCATTGAACCAGCGGCAACAGCAGCTCGCCGACCAACACGCAACGGTTTGCGAGCGCCTCTCAACCGCCCGGCGGGCGGCGGCGGGCAATCTCGCCCTCGCCATCGGCGAACGGCTCGAGCGACTGGGCTTTCTGCGCAGCACCTTCGAGGTCCAACTCCATCCCGCCGAACCGGGAGCAAACGGTAGCGACCGAGCCGAATTCTGCTTCTCCCCCAATCCCGGCGAGGACCCTCTCCCATTGCGCCGGATTGCCAGCAGCGGCGAAATCGCCCGGACAATGCTGGCGGTGAAAACGGTGCTGAGCGCCGCCGACTCAATCCCCATCCTAGTCTTCGACGAGGTGGACGCCAACATCGGCGGGCGCGTGGCAAACGCGGTGGCCGAGGAGTTGGCGGCCTTGGGCGAGAACCACCAGACCCTGTGCATCACACACCTGCCCCAAATCGCCGCGACGGCACAACGCCACTTCCGCGTTTACAAGGAGGTCGCCGAAGACCGTACCGAAACCCGCATGGAACCGCTGAACGAGGCGGGCCGGGAAGGCGAATTGATGCGCATGCTCGGCGGAGACTCCGACTCCAACGCGGCTCGCAATCATGCCCGCGAGCTGCTTTTACTGCAAACCGAAGAACCCCAGGCCGTATCGTGAATCCTGCCGCTGCCATTGCCGTCGACAAAATGCGCCGAACCACCCTCCGTTTCGTGACGAATCAACACCGGGTACCCCCGCTCGCCGCGGCGGGTTGCGTGCTGGTGCTCCTGCTTGCAGTCTCCTGCGGCGGCCGTCCAAACGGCGATATGCTCGCCCAAGCGGAAACCGCTCTCGACGAGGGCAATTTCAAACGCGCGAGCGAACTTGCCCAACGCGCCGCCAAATCCGAGAACCACCGAACCGACGGTTTGGTCCTCGGCGGCATTGCCCAGGCGCTCGCCGGCAAAGATCAAGAGGCCGCCGATACACTCCGACAGGCTTGGCAGGGCGCCCCCGACCATTTTTACGCCGCGTACTTCTTCGGCTGGTCACTCGCCCGTATGCAGCAGTACGGCGAGGCCCTGGAACCGCTCGAACAGGCCGTCCAATTGCGCCCCGATCACACGCAGGCAAGGATTCTGCTTGGCCGATGCTGCCTCGAACAGAATCTGCCCGCCGGCGTCGAACACCTGCAAGAACTGGACCGTCGGAATGCACTTGCCAACGCCGATGAACGCGCCGTGCTCCACAACGACGTCGCCTACCTGCTGGTCATGGCAGACCAACATCGTCAGGCACGCCAAGAGTTTGATCAGGCCGCCGACCTGGATCCCGACAACCCGCGGATCCTGCAAAACAAGGCTATCCTCCTCGACCGCTACCTCGACGATCCGCGCACCGCGCGCCGATTCTACATCCGAGCCTTGGCCGCATACCAAAAACGAAACGAGGATGGCCCCCAGGATGCGATCCGTCAACGACTTCGCCAACTTTCCAGCACGCGATAGCCTGAATTATGCCCGGTCCCATTCCCGAACAAAGCATTGACGACGTCCGCGGACGAACCGATATCGTCGAGTTAATCGGCGAACATGTCAGCCTGAAAAAGCGCGGACGCGAATTCTGGGGATGCTGCCCTTTTCACCGCGAGAAAACCCCCTCCTTCAAGGTCAGTTCCGAGTACCAGAGCTTCCACTGCTTCGGCTGCGGCAAGTCGGGAAACGCATTCAGCTTTCTCATGGAATTCGAGAACCTGGACTTTCCGGCCGCCGTGCGAGTGCTGGCCGAACGCGTCGGCGTCGTCATCCCCGAACGAAGCAACGAGGACCGCGAGGATGCCTCGCGCCGACGCTCGCGCCAGGAGCAACTGCTCGAAATCCTCGACAGCGCCGCTCGCTGGTACGCCCAGCTGCTCCAAGCCGAGGACGGCGCGCCCGGTCGCCAGTACCTCGAGTCCCGCGGAGTGCCGGAGGAAGTCATCACCGATTTCGGCCTAGGCTACGCCCGCGACGCCTGGGATGCGGTGATGCAGTGGGCATCCCGACGCAACTATTCCGCCGACATGATCGAGGCCGCCGGCCTGCTGTCGCGCCATGAAGAGAAGGACCACTGCTACGACCGCTTTCGGGGGCGTCTGATGTTTCCCATCCACGACCACCTGGGGCGCGTGGTCGGATTCAGCGGCCGCACACTCAACCCGGAGGACAAAGGCGCCAAATACATCAATACCCCCGAGGGCGAACTGTTTCACAAAAGCCGCCTGCTCTACGGCCTGCATCGCGCGCGCCGGACCTTTCGCGAGCACGGTTTCGCCCTCGTCTGCGAGGGACAGCTCGACGTCATCGCCTGCCATCGGGCCGGCTTGACCAACGCCGTCGCGCCCCAGGGAACCGCCTTCACCGAGGACCAGGCGCACATGCTGAAGCGATTCGCAGGCCACGTCTGCTTCGCCTTCGATGCGGACTCCGCAGGCCAAAAGGCCGCCGTCCGCAGCATCCAGGTCGCCCTGCAGGCAAATCTGGAAACCAGCGCCGTCCACATTCCCGAGGGCGAAGATCCCGACAGCATTCTGCAGGGGCAAGGCGCCGAAGCCCTCGTCGCACTGGTCCAACAGCGGCAGGAGGGATTCGAGTTCCTCCTGCAGGTTGCCCGGCAGCAGCATCCGGGCAATTCCCCCGCCGACACCACCGCCATTGTAGAAGACCTGCTGCCCGCTCTGTGCGCCCTGGACAACCCCGTCCGGCAGAGCGCGCAGATCTCCTGGCTGGCCGAACACATCGGAGTGCCCGAGGACGCCGTCCGCCAAGCCGTGGACCGGCGACTCCGCTCCAACCAAAAACGACAGCACCGCCAGCCCCCTCCCGATGCCGCCCAAGCCGATTCCGCCCCGCAAACCATGCCGCACAGCCGACCTCAACCCCCAAAAGGACACGCCGGCGCTGAAGTCATGCTGCTGGATCTCGCTCTGCGCCACGGCCCCGTCGCACACTGGCTGGCCGAAAATCTCCCGCCCGAAAAACTCAGCCAAACCCCCGTCGGCAAGGCCCTGAACGTCGTCCTTGCCCATACCCATCAAGGCGAATGGACCGACGCCGCTCACCATGTCAGCCGAGATCAGCAACTGGCCGAAAACCCCGATGTCGGGCGAGTCCTCGCGGGCACCGCATTTCCCGATCCCCAGTCCGGAGAAAACCCCGAACGCGAAAAAACCAAACACCGGGACATGCTTCACCGCGCCATGAACGATGCCGTGCGAGCCCTCGAACGCGCCGACCTGCGCCGGCAAATGACCGAAATACAACAGCAACTGCCCCAGCAATCCGATCCCGAACAACGACAAACCCTCCTCCAAAAATACCAGGAACTGGCCCGCAAGTACGCCCAACCCTACCAAGCGTAAAATCAACCGTATCGTGCCTCTGCCTTTCAGGCGGAGCCGTTGAAATTTGAACCCGCGCAGGAGTCAACGGCTACCCCATCGTG
>JBMCIU010000161.1:0-4660 GCA_048616755.1 Verrucomicrobiota bacterium | reverse complement strand
AGCCCAATACAAAACCAAGCGCGTCTGGGTCCCGCCGAAACCCGCCATCCCAGCGCCGAGCGGTCCCCAAAAGGAAGGGCAGAAACAAAAAGGCCCACGCCCCGCGCAACCCGGACGGTGGGTGACGAAAAAAGTCCGCGTCGACGATCCAAACATTGGCTCGCGCCCGTCACCGCCGTCACCGCCGAAAGCAGGCGAGTGGACGCTTCAGGACTTTCTGACACACCTGAGCATGCTCACCGAGGAGTACTACACCGACAAGGGGAAAAAGCCGCCCGTCATCCACAGCATTGGATACCAGATCGACCGCGAAGGCGGGCGCTTTCTGCGCAAAATTGCCGAGGAATACGACGGCCGCTACCGCCTCATCAACCGCCTGCGCTGATCTCTCCTTATTCGGAACTCAGCAGTACCCTGTAACGCTTCAAACGTCGCAATGGACGCTGTTATTCCGGATGCGCGAGTGTCGCGCAATGCGCAAGGGTGGCGACGGTTTGGACGGATGCTTTCGTGGTTGCGGCAAGTTGCCGACGGGTGGTGTGGAGATCTTTGGGCGCGCAGATGCCGAACAGGGTGGGCCCGCTGCCGGAGAGGTGAACGGCAAGGCAGCCGGACTCGAACATGGCTTCGCGAACAATGTCGAGAACGGGAAATTTGTGGAACGAGCAGAATTCCAAGTCGTTGTGCAGGCCCTCGGCAACCGACAACAGGCACCCCCCTTCGAGGCTGTTTAGGACGGTTTCCGTGGCGGGCGCAGCGGGCCTGGCGGGCGCGGCTCGCCAGTGCTCGTAGGCCCAACGGGCTGAGATGGGGAAGCCGGGGTTGGCCAGGATGATCCCCATCGGCACCGCCGCCGGGATGGGGCGCAGCTGGTCGCCGATACCGGTCGCCAGACTGGGACGCGGGTTAAGAAAAAACGGGACATCGGCGCCAATTTGGGCGGCCAGAGCATGCAACTGTTCGCCGGTCAGCGGCTGATTGTGCAATGCATTGAGCATGCCGAGTACGGCGGCGGCGTCGCTGCTGCCGCCGCCCAAACCGGCGGCTACGGGAATCCGCTTGCGCAGATGAATGGTCCAGTGCGCATCAAGAGTTGCGGACTCCGCAAATACGGTAGCGGCACGCACGCACAGGTTGCGGTGGTCAGTCGGCAAGGAGGAATCGGAGCAGTGCATGTGCAGTTGCCCGTCGGCGGAGGGCTCGACAGAAACCGTGTCGTACAACTCGGGAACGGGAAGCATGACCGAGGTGATCTCATGGTAGCCCGAGGGAAGACGCTTGTCGACGCGCAGATACAGGTTGATTTTGGCGCAGGCGTGTGTGGTGGGCATTGCGAATTCCGTTCCGTGCTTATCGGCCCTCGGCAAGTCGGTCGGCGAGGGTTTGCGGCAGGCCGGCTTGGCGGATGCGACGCTGGGTTTCGCCGAAATCGTAGGGCACGCGCAGATGACGCAGGTCGAGGGTTTCGGAGTCAATAAGCACCACGGAAGCGCGCGGATCCTTGTCTCTGGGCTGGCCGACGGCGCCGACGCCAATGAGAAATTTTTCGCCGCTTGGCGGCAGCCGACCGCTCTTCAGGCGGGTGACTACGGGTGGGTGTCCGCGCCGATGAGCGGCCAGGATGGGCAGATGGGTATGCCCGTTGAAGGCAATGCGCGATTTTTGGAAGAGGAATGCGGGCGCGGCTTTGTCGGGATTGGTGATGTAGCGCCAGCGCGGCCAGTACAGCGGCGAGGCATGAACAACCTGAAACGGTCCGGCGTCAATCATCATCGGCAACGCGGCCAACCAATTAACGGACTCGGCAGAAAGCACACTTTGGGTCCACAGAATGGATTCTTTGGCGTCGTCGCGTATTTTCCAGCTGTCCTGGGCGCCTTGTTGGGTGACATACTCGTCGTGATTTCCCATGACGCACCGAATCTGTCGTTCTCGAATGATGTCAATGCACTCTGCAGGCGAGGGCCCGTAGCCGACGACGTCTCCGGAGCACACGTACCGGTCAACGCTCTGTTCGTCCAGCATAGCCAGAACCGCTCGTAGCGATTGGGCGTTGCCGTGAATGTCGGATAAGACTGCAAGCCGCATGATGGTGACTCAGGTTTGCCGGTAACGGCGGAATTTTCAGGTATCCAAGCTATAGTGCAGCGTTAGTGCTGCCGATGCGAACACCGCAACGACGCACGCCACACATAGTAGCTTCAATCCGCCAAAAATCAAGGCTTGCCGCCGATGCCCTTTGAACCACACAATTCCAGTTCCAGTTCCGAGTATAACCCCGACCCTAATTTCGGTTTGGACCTGGCCAGTCGACCACGCACGGCCGTGTTCGGCGGCACGTTCGATCCGATCCACATCGGCCACTTGTTTGTCGCCGGCGAAGTGATTCGCCGCGAGTTGGCCACGGAGGTGCTGTTCGTGCCCGCGGGCACGCCGCCGCACAAAAACGATGCCGTATCCGCATCCGCCGAGCATCGCCTCGCCATGGTCTCCGCCGCCATCGAGGGATTCGGCGAATTTTCCATCAGCGACATCGAAATCAACCGAAAGGAAGGATATTCCTACACGTACGACACGATGACGCTGCTGAATCGAGTATTTCCGGACCACGATCTGGTCTTTCTGCTGGGCATGGACTCGCTGAACGAACTGCACACCTGGCATCGGGCAACCGAGTTGGTCAGCCACTTTGATGTCATCACTTACCCGCGCGGAAATGTGCTCCCGCCTGCGTTCACCCGGTTGGCCGAACGGTTCGGCGGGCACAAAGCGGCCCGCTTGCTGAACGCCGTGATGGACTGCGAGCCCCTGCCGATTTCGTCCACCCGAGTCCGTGGCCTGGTCGCGGACAAGCTCAATCCGGCAGGTTTGCTGCCTGCCTCCGTGATCTCATACATTCGCAGCCATCGTCTCTATCGCCCGATCATTTCCGAGCCGACAGACGAGAATGAGTTTGGAGGCGAGGCCCCCGCCCCGGAAAACAACTGAGCACGCGAACAGGCTGAGTGACGTTCAAACCGCGAAAGAATCATGTCCGAGCCGATTTCGACAACATGGACGTTCGGTGAGATTGTGGATGCGCTCGGCGACTTGGTCGTCGCCGTTGCGGGAGCGCGCGACACGGTTTTGACGGGAGCGACGGCGGATTCGCGCCAGGCACTGCCGGGTCACTGCTTTGTGGCGGTGCGCGGATATACCGAAGACGGCATGCGCCACTGGCCCGCTGCGCGAGCAGCCGGTGCAACCGCCTTGGTATGCGAAAGCGCTCCGCCGGAATCCTCCGGCGTACCGTGGGCCCGCGTTCGCAACGGCTATGCCGCAGCGGGTCTTATTGCCGAGCTGGTTTGGGGCCGACCCGCCGACGCCCTGGAGCTGATCGGCATTACCGGAACCAACGGCAAAACCACCTGCGCGTATCTTCTCGACCAAATTCTTGTCGACGCCGGCAGGCAAACGGGCATGATCGGGACCGTCGCCTACAAGATCGGTGACCAACAAATCGAAGCGGACCGCACCACTCCCATGCCGTTCGCGCTGCAGGAACTGCTGACCCGCATGCGGGAGGCCTGCGCAACTACGGTCACCCTTGAAGTGTCGAGCCACGCCCTCGCCCAACGACGCCTCGGCACGGCGAAGTTCACAGCCGCTTTGTTCACCAACCTGACCGGCGACCACTTGGACTACCACCACACGATGGAGGAGTACTACGACGCCAAACGACAACTCTTTGTCGAGGACTTGCGCGCGGGCGGACACGCCGTAATCAATGTGGATACCCCGTACGGACAACGCTTGCACGACGAACTGACACACGCGCAAAAAGTGCATTCGCATTCCTTCAGCATGGCGGGCGCGGAGGCCGAATTTCAGCTGGAGCAAGTCGAAACCGCAGTGGAGGGCGGGCGCGGAGTGTTGCGCCGAAACGACGGCAATGAATTTACAATGCGGCTGCAAACCCCGATGATCGGACACTACAACCTGTGCAACGTCGGTTGCGTGGCCGCCCTCGCCCTCGTCTTGGACGTGTCACCCGCAGTAATCAAACGCTGCACGGCACGATTCCACGGCGCGCCGGGACGGCTGGAACCGATCCGCATCCCCGGAAAACCCGCCGTTTTCGTCGATTATGCCCACACCGACGACGCCCTCGAAAACGCCCTAAAGGCACTCGCCGCCGTCAAAAAGCACAAACTGGCCGTCGTCTTCGGATGCGGGGGCGACCGCGATCCGAGCAAACGCCCGCGTATGGCCCGCATCGCCGAAGCCTGGGCCGACCGCGTCTACGCAACCAGCGATAACCCGCGTTCCGAAAACTCCGAAGCCATCCTCGACAATATATTCGCCGGCTTTGTCCATCCCGAGCGCGTCGCGCGCATTCCCGACCGGCGACAAGCCATCCGCACAGCCCTGGCCGAAGCCGATCCCAACGACATCCTGCTCATCGCCGGCAAAGGACACGAGACCTACCAGGAAATTAACGGCGTGAAACACCCCTTCGACGACGCCTGCGAAGTCCGCAAAGCCCTTGCCGAGAACGTGGCACAATAATCATCCGCGCCGAACACGGGACGCGGAGGCCGCGCCCGATACCAAGGAAACGGCGGCGCCCCCCGACGCCCGGCACATTCTGGAGGGCGAGAATCCTTTCGAGCCCCGCCCG
>JBMCIU010000160.1:0-4677 GCA_048616755.1 Verrucomicrobiota bacterium | reverse complement strand
GCGCGTCCGCCGGCAACCGGACGAGCGCAAGCCCGCAGCCCTGAATAAGGTCGTGGAGCTGCAGGAAACCATTCTGGCGTCGATCACCGGAGTTTCCGAATCCGTCCCCGCCGAAACGCAGTACCAGCAGCGCGTGGATCTGTTTGCGGCCCTGCAGGATCTGATCGGCGCGCAGCGGGACACGCTCAAAAGCACGCGACAGCGTATCGAGGCGCCGAACGAAGATCCGGAGTCGCGCCGCGCCCTGGCCAAGCGGCAGGATGGTCTCGCTCAAGATTACTTGGATTTTCAAGACCTCTGCAATCGGGCCATGGATACGCCGGGCGAGGATACCTTCGCAGAACAGGTGAGGCAAGCCTATGACCTTTTGCGCGAAGCTCGCGTCTACGAACGAATGCTCGGCGCCGCCGAGGAACTCGAACTCGGCGAGCTGAGCTTGGCCGAGGAGCGCGAAGTCATCGTACTCAAACACCTGATCCGAGCCTTGGATATTCTCAACTCCTGGCGTGCGGACAACGCAAAAAAGCGCGTGGCCGACGCCGCCGACACCATCCGCGAAACGGTCGAAGCCCTCGAGGAAATGGAAAAGAAACAGGCCCGCATCGCCGAAGTGACCCGCGACATCACCGAGCGCGGCATGGAGAACCCCGAGGTGCGCGACGAACTGGGCGAAATGGACGAGGAACAGGAAGAGATGAAGGACCTCATCGAGGAACTTGCCCAAGACCTCTACCAATTCCCGGAATTGCCCGTCTGCAACGAAATGAACGCCAAAATGCGCGAACTTTTCGAGGATGTGCAACAGGCGCTGGATTCGGAAAACGCCCCCTCGGCAGAGATCGCCGTCCAAAAGGAAGACAGTTTCCTCGATGCCATGCGCAAAACCAAGGAGCGCGCCGAGGATCTGGAAATGTGGCTGCCCGACACCCCGGACACCATCGCCTGGAACATGGAGAGCTTCGATGCCGATGAATTCCCGGACATGCCGCTGGTGCCGTTGCCCGATGAGCTGGAGGACTTGGTGGGGGATCTGCTCGACCAGTCCGAGCAGGCTGAGATGGACGCGCAGGACGCCACCGGCAACAACATGATGGCCGACGGGGTGATGGGCTGGGACGTTATGGACGGCCCCATCCCCAATTTCTCCGCCAAGGGAAAGTCCGGAAACACCAAACCCAACGACAATGAAATGACCGGGCGAAGCGGCGCCGGTCGCGAAGGACAATCCTCCGGCGAACTCGTCGAGGACCACGTCAAAGGGCTCGAAGGCCGGGAAACCAACGCCCGGCGCACCCGCGATCCCCTTCAGGAAGGACAGGTCACCGAAGACGAGGAGTCCACTCTCGACGCTCGCAGCACCGGCGGCGGAAAACTCGGCGGCGAATCCGAAAGCCAAGGTATGTTCGGCAATTCTCCCCGTCGCGATCTGCATACGCCCGCGCACGGCAATGACCGCCAGGCGCTGCGCCAGGAAACCGAAGCCCTGTACGCCAAAGCGCGCCTACTCTACCTCAAAACCGGCAAGCTGGGACTCGCCGCGCGCGATCTGCGCAGCATGGAGGATTCCGTGCCGGAGATGGGATCCTTCGATTCCTTGGGGCGCAAAGTGCTGCGCCGCCTTTCGGAAAGCCAGGTCGAAATTCGCGAGGGCGTTGCTCTGCCCCTGCCGGTACAAACCGCCACCCGCGGCGGTGGCGCAAGCGTCCGCGACGTCGATCTCAGCGCCATCGACAGCGAGTACCGTCACCTCATCGGCGATTACTACCGCAGCCTTTCGGAATGACGGGGAACGGATATATTTTAGGAAATCTGGTACCGGTGAATTTTCCTCGACGTTAAGAGTCCTGGATTCTTCTTTGCCGTCCCCCGCCGTACTCACACAGAATGAATAGGAAACCGGATGAAAGCTGTTGCATTGCGTTGTGAATATCTGAGAAATCCGCGCGGAATCGAAACTCGCGATCCACGCCTTATGTGGCGCATTGAGGACGAGCGAGCGGGCGCGTGCCAGACTGCCTACCGCATCCGGGCGGCGTCTTCGCCCGAAAAGCTGGAGCAAAATGCCCCCGATCTATGGGACTCCGGGAAAATCGATTCCGACGCCACTGCGAATGTGGCGTATGAAGGCCCGCCATTGAACACGGGACAAGACGTCTATTGGCGCGTTCAAACTTGGGATTTGAACGGCGAACCCGGCGAGGACAGTGAAACCGCCCGCTGGGAGATGGGCTTGCTGGCGCGGGAGGATTGGCGCGGCGCGCAGTGGATCGGATCCGGTTTGGCGGGCGATCGTCACACGCCCGCACCTTGCCCGTATCTGCGTCGCTCGTTCAAGCTTGATGGCGGCGTGCACAGTGCCCGGCTCTACATCACCGCTCTCGGACTGTACGAGGCGACGATCAATGGAAAGCCGGTCAGTGATTCGGTGTTTTCACCCGGCTGGAGCGACTACCGGCGGCGCGTGCAGTATCAAGTGTACGATGTGACGTCTTTGCTGCAGTATGGCGAGAACGTGGTAGGGGCGGCGCTTGGCGACGGTTGGTACTGCGGTCACGTCGCCTGGTCCGGGCGTCAGAATTATGGAGACCGTCCCCGCCTTTTGGCGGTGCTTTGCGTGGAGATGACCGACGGTACAACGACCGCTGTGGTCACGGACTCGTCCTGGCGATGGTCAACCGGTCCGCTTGTCGCATCCGATATGTTGCTGGGCGAGTCGTACGACGCCCGCCGGGAGATGCCCGGGTGGGATCAGCCGGGATTCAACGATGAAGAGTGGTACGCTGTGACCCGTTTTGACGATCCGGGGATTGATCGTTCGCCGATGCTGGGGCCGCCGGTTCGACGTCACGAGGAAATTGCCCCGATCTCCGATCCCGTTCGGCTCGGTAAAACCAACCAGGGAACCCGCTGGTTGGTTGACTTGGGACAGAATATTGCCGGTCGGGTCCGTTTGCGCGTCCGCGGCGAAGCGGGGCAGGGTGTCTTCCTCAGGCATGCCGAGATGCTTGACCAGAACGGCGAGCTGTACACTGAAAACCTGCGCCGCGCGCGAGCCACCGATCATCTCACGCTCGGCGATGACCGCGAATGCGTGTACGAACCCCGCTTCACGTTTCACGGGTTCCGATATGTCGAGGTGACCATCCACGCCGAAACCCTATCCCGCGAGGCGGTCACCGGGATCGTCCTGCATACCGATATGACCGAGACCGGCGGTATGACCACCTCCGACGAGAGCGTCAATCAGTTGTTGCGCAACATCCGGTGGGGGCAGAAGGGCAACCACATTGATGTCCCCACCGACTGTCCGCAACGGGACGAACGCCTGGGGTGGACCGGCGACGCTTGGGCGTTTGCGCGGACGGCGGCCATGAATATGGACATCGACGGCATGTATCGGAAATGGCTGCGCGATCTTGGCGATTGTCAGTCCGACAACGGGGCAATTCCGCTCTACGCGCCCGATCAAAACGCAAAAGCCGACGTGGACCGCGATGGCGGTCCCGCTTGGTCCGACGCCATGGTTTTCTGTCCGTGGACCATCTACCAAGCTTACAATGATGTGCGCGTGCTCGAGAACCACTTCGACCAATGCAAGCGATTTTTGGACTGGGTGGCGAATGGATGCATCAACGGCATTCGGTGTCATCCGGACTACCAGGGGTGGCGAAGCTTCGGCGATTGGCTGGCGCCCGGCTGCCCGGCACCTCAAAAAACCCCCACGCCGCGCGATGTAATCGGGACCGCGTTTCTCAAGCGCAGTGCTGAACTGCTAAGCGAGATGGCCGCCGTATTGGGGCGCTCCGAAGATGAGGAACGGTATCGCACCCTGAGTCGCCAGGCAACCGAAACCTTTCAGCGTACATTCACAACTCCGGTCGGCTATGTCTCCGGCGAGACGCAAACCGCGTATGTGCTTGCATTGGCCTTTGATCTTTTGCCCGAAGACCGCCGGCAAGCCGCCGTGGATCGGCTGGTTCACTGGATCGACCACGAGGCGGGACATCTGTCCACCGGCTTCATCGGCACGCCGCTGTTGTGCCCGGTTCTTACCCGATTCGGGCGTACCGATGTGGCCTACCGCCTGCTGATGCAGGACACGTTCCCCTCTTGGCTGTACACGGTCAAACTCGGAGCTACGACCATGTGGGAGCGGTGGGACAGCTGGACGCCGGAGAACGGCTTTAGCAGTTCGGGAATGACCTCGTTCAATCATTATGCCTACGGAGCCGTCGGCGAATGGCTCTACACCACCGTGGCCGGCATCTCCGCTCACCCGGACACGCCGGGATACAAGCGGATTGTCGTCCGCCCCGAGCCCGGAGGGCGCCTGAGCCGCGTCAGCGGAGTCATACACAGCATCCACGGTCCCATTGAATCCGCTTGGAGCATCGAGAACGAACAGTTCCAACTGGATGTCCGCGTGCCGCCCAATACCAGCGCCGAAGTCCATCTGCCCTACAGTGGGGAGGTCCGACATATCCCGGCCGGGCGACATCAATTTTCCGAACCCGTGTCTGAGCTCTGAAGCCAATCGCGGCACTGGCTTTCCAGCCGGTGCGGGGGGCGCCGAGTGGACAAACAGTCAAATATTAACAACCAAAGTACAGAACTCTTGATCTCTTGGCGTAGTTTGACCTCGAACGGCGTTGCCTTTGCGGAAAATGGAGGTGGTAC
>JBMCIU010000159.1:0-4724 GCA_048616755.1 Verrucomicrobiota bacterium | reverse complement strand
CGCCCCGTTGGGGCAATGGGAACGACGCTGCTGCGTCGGGGCTGAGCTGAGCGATAAGAGGAAAATAGCAGGAAGAAACCATGACCGCAAACAGCCAAAACCAACTGTGTGGCTAGCTGGGTCACACTGTACTTTTGTTATTATGCTTTCTGGGAGTGCCTGTTAATTGGCGTTAGGGTACCATATCGTCAATCGTCTGGCGGTTGTGGTGGTTGGCGGAGATGCTATGAGGATTTTTGGATGGTCATTGCGGCTGTGGGGCAGGCCTTGGCGCATTTTTCAGCGGTATGCTGCAGGGCTTCGCTCCAAGAGTGTCCCGGTGGAGGGGAGACGCGCACCTCGAAACCTCGCCCGATCCAAGTGAGCCCCACTGGTTCGCCTTCGGTTTCGGTGATTTCGATGCAGCGCCCGCACTGGATACATTTGCCGGGTTGGAAAAGGATCCCCGCATCGGTGCGCACGATTTCCAGAGCAGGGCGGGTGGCTGCATTTTTCGGGCGCGGCATGGCCACCCGGTCCGCGGCGAGGCGAAGTCGGCAGGTATCCGCTTTGCGGCAGTCGCAATGAAGACAGCGGCGGGCTTCTTCGACTGCCGTTTTTGTGTTCGATGGCGCATTTGCGGTGTTCGCGGACGCGGGCTGGTCCGCTCCGGATACTCCGGCAAGGAGTTGCTGTTTTTCGCGGGCGTCGCGCAGTCGTCCAAGAGAGCAGTTGAAAGTTGGCGGTGACGGTTCGCGGGAATGGTTGGATGGCAGAATCTGCGGCTCCGCGGTGCTGATGGTTTCCAGCAGCCGCGCGCAGAGAGCGGGCAGAGTAAGGTCGTCGGTGAGGACGTGCGGCGTTAAGAAAAGTGGGGGGGGTGGTTGGGGTTGGCTTTCCAGTTCGATGTTCATTTGCCGCGCTCCTTCGGCTGTCAGCAGAACCGCGGCGTAGTTGGCGGCGAAATGTTGCAGTTGTGCGAAGTCCGCAACGGGACTGTGAGGCAGGAATTCGCTGGCGGCGAGGGTGGTGATCCGAGAAATGTCGTTCTGCAAGAGGTTGTCCGGAAGCGATTCTCGGGCGGTGAGGGCGCTCCAATCCTCGTTCTGAAAAGTGCCGTACAGGGAGACCCGGTATCCGCGCATGCGCAGAAAGGCAGTGGCCGCCAGGCCGGCCGGACCTGCACCCAGCACCGCTGCCGCAGGGGCATCGATCGGGGTAGGGGCAAGGGCGGCGTCGGCCGCGCCGCCTTGGGCAAGGTGGGCGACGACTGCACTGATATCGACGGCGCTGTCGCAGCTGTTTCGGCGACAGGCTTTTTCGCTGGAGCGCATGAAGCTCCGGGCGGCGATTTCCGGAAACGGCAGTGCAGCCATAAGGATGTGGGCGGCCGCATTCGGGTTGCCTGCCTGCATGTGTCTGAGCAGGCGGGGAATGTCGAGTCGGACGGGTGAGGCGAGGGTGCAGGGCGCTTCGCAGTCGCCCGCATGTTCGCTAAACAGCATTTGCAGGATGGATCGCCGATGCTGGAGAACCGTTGGTGAATCCGTGGTGACGACCATGCCGTCCTGCGCACGAACGCTGCATGCGGGCTGCAACGCGGACCGCCCCTCAATCTGTACCGCGCACAGATAACAGGAACTCAGCGGCTTGCGCTCACCGCTAGAGCACAGTGTCGGGACTTCAAAACCCGCTTGGGCAATTGCCTGCAGAAGAAATGATTCGCTGGGTACGGATACGCTCCGACCATTGATCGTAAGTGTCGGCATGGGAATAGGGCGCTAGAGCTAGCGAAGTTTTTGGGTTGCGGTTTTGGGTACTATACCACGCGTTGTTGCGAAGTGAGTGTCCGCGCTGCATAGTACCCGCATGAGCAAACCATCCATCGAAATTTTGCGTGACAGTTGTGTGGGCTGCGGTCTGTGTGTCAAGGCCTGCCCCTTCGGCGCCATTTCAATCCGCGAGCGGCGGGCGGTGATCGACTATTCGGTGTGCACGTTGTGCGGGGCTTGTGTTTCGAGTTGTCAAACATACCAAGCCATTGCCGATAATCGGTTGGAAGAGTCCGCCCCGACTGAGTCGGCCGGGGATGTCTGGGTGTACTGCGAGCGCGGAGGGGCGGGCGTCGGCGAGTCTCCTCTGCTGCCGGTATCGCGCGAATTATTGGGCGAGGCGCGTCGCTTGGCTTCCGTGCGCGGCGTAGCTGTTGTAGCGGTGCTCATCGGTCATGAACTGACGTCGGCGGCGGATGAGGCGGCGCGGTATGGCGCGGATGTGGTAAAATTTGCGGATCAGCCGGCTTTGGCGTTTTATCGGGACGAACCGTATGCGCGAATTCTTGCCGAGGCGATTCGGCGCGGGGCTCCGGAGATTCTGCTTGGCGGCGCTACGGCTGTGGGGCGAGCGCTGCTGCCCCGCGTGGCGGTGATGGTTCACGCCGGTTTGACGGCGGACTGCACGTCGCTGGACATTGATCCGCGAACAGGGTTGCTGAGGCAAACACGTCCGGCATTCGGCGGCAATATCCTGGCGACCATTGTCTGCCGACACAAGCGCCCGCAGATGGCGACGGTGCGTGCGGGCGTTCTTCCTTCTCCGCATCCGGAGCCGCGCCGGGAGGCGGCTCGAATGGAACCGTTGGAGGTTGCGGAGGAGCATATGGCATCGGCGCTGGAGTGCCTTGCCTTTGAGAGTGGCGGCAGTGGCGGGTCCGACCTGCACCAGGCAGATATCATCGTGACCGCCGGCGGCGGAACAGGGGGAGCCGAAGGGGTGGCCCTCGTCCGCGAACTGGCTAACGCAGTGGGTGGAGCACTGGGCGCCAGCCGGACAGTGGTGGATCTTGGATGGTTGCCCTATGCCCAGCAAATCGGCCAGACCGGCACGACTGTTCAGCCCCGTCTGTACATTGCCTGTGGCGTCTCAGGCGCGATTCAGCACTTGGTCGGAATGCAGAACAGCGAAACGATTGTGGCCATCAATCGCGATCCCGACGCAGCCATCTTTGACTGCGCAGACTACGCGGTCGTGGGTGATCTTCACGACATCATCCCGGCTTGGATGAATGAACTGCGGCGCGGGAACGATATTTGTCGCTAGTACCCTGCACTAGAGGCACGCCCCATGCGAGAATGGTTTCTGTTTTGAGCCCACCCCCGAACCGCCGGTTCGACGCCCGCCGGGTGAGACTGAATACCGAATCCTGAATCTTGAATGCTGTATCTGGAATTCTGAATGCTGAATCTTGAATTTTGAATTTTGAATACTGAATACTGAACACTGAACACTGAAACCACGTTAAGTCTCGCAGGAGCGATGAAGGCATATGACAAAAGATGACATACAGGATTTGCCACTCGCCAGAGAAGTCGACGTGCTTGTCGTGGGTGGCGGCCCGGCTGGTGTCGGCGCGGCTCTTGCCGCAGCGCGTAATGGTGCCAGGACGCTGGTCGTGGAGCAGTTTAATTGCCTCGGCGGAGTTGCGACGGCCGGTGGGCATGGACACATCTCCAAGTACGACGAAAGCGGAACGGGGCGCCGCATTGTTGGTGGAATTGCAGACGAGATTGGCACGCGGGTTGTCGACTCGGGCTTTGGGATCCGAAACTCCCACGGCATCTGGTTTGAGGTCGAGGGTCTGAAACAGCTCCTCGACAAGATGGCGGAAGAGGCTGGAGTCGAACTGCTGTATCACACCTTTTTCAGCGACACGGTTGTCGAGGCCGGCGCCGTAATCGGCGCTGTCATCCAGAACAAGAACGGGCGACAATTCGTGCTTGCCAAACGAGTCGTAGATTGCACCGGTGATGGCGACGTGGCGTTTCATGCCGGCTGCCGCTATGACGTCGGCCGCCCGTCCGACCACAAATGTCAGCCTGTCACACTTATGTTCACAATCGGCGGCGTTGATTGGGCAAAGTGCCGGGCATGGCGCACTGACTATCAGATGGCCGACACTTGGGAAAAAGCGCAACGCGCGGGTGATATGCGCCCTTTCCAGAAGACGATTATGGGTTGGTGGTGGACGCCAACGCGGCCCGATCAAGTCAGCGTGAACTTCACCCATGCAATCCATGTTGATTCGACCAAGGCGGAAGACCTCACTGCCGCAACGATCGAGTGCCGCAAGCAGGCATATGAGACCATTCAGGTGTACCGCAAGTACGTGCCCGGCATGGAGCACTGCTACATGGTTTCGACGCCTAACACCGTTGGTATCCGGGAGTCGCGTCGAATTATGGGAGATTATATTTTAACCGAAGACGACGTAAAGGGGCAGAGGGAATTTGCGGACAATATCTGCTACGGGTCATTTTTTGTCGACATTCACTGCATCGACGGCCCGGGCATGGATCATACAGTTTGGCGCCCGCCGGCGGGATTCAAGTACCACATACCCTACCGTGTTCTGTTGCCAAGCGGCATTGAGAACTTACTCGCCGCAGGCAGGTGCGTGAGTTGTACGCATGTCGCTCTGGGATCGATTCGTGTCATGGTGCCCTGCATTGGCATGGGCGAAGCGGCGGGGAAAGCCGCGGCGTTGTCGCTTGAGTCCGGAGTGACGCCAAGGCAACTCGATGTCCGCAAGCTTCAAAGCCATTTGCGCGCCGACGGCGCGATTCTGTCAGAGGCCGATATCGAGCAAGCAAAGAACCGGGATGCAGCAGTCGAACAAGTCAATGCGCCGGAAGGTCAGAACTCTTGATCTCTTGGCGTGGTTTGACCTCGAACTGCGTTGCCTTTGC
>JBMCIU010000158.1:0-4726 GCA_048616755.1 Verrucomicrobiota bacterium | reverse complement strand
CGGAACCGCAGGACAGCCAATCGGACGGTGGGGCTGTCAAATGAAGCACCAGCATCACGGTCGCAGTCAACTCGAAAGCAGGCTCATCAACGAGGGGCAACATGCAAGTCATTCTTTTCAATTCGGCGGAAATTGGAGTTGCGGCCCCGGTTTGTCGTGATATGCTCCCAGTGAGAATTCGACGCGCGAATATCGATTGCGCTTCACTGGATGGTGGCCGGCGGCGGTGCCGACACCCGTCGAACAGAAACGATTTGGAAAATAATGCCCCAGGCGCAGCAAGCACATTCGAGACCCACGGCCACCGCCTCAACGTCGAACCCCGGCGCCGGGGAACGTTTGGTGGGCGAGGTGTTGCGAATTGTATTTGTCAGCGATGACGAGCAGTACGCGGTGCTGCGTCTGCTCGACCAGGGCGGTCGCGAACATACGTTGGTGGGACCGTTGGGAGGCGTCGCGGCAGGACAGGACTTGGAAGCGTGGGGCAAGTGGGAAAAGCACGCCGACCACGGGCGACAATTTCGAGCGGAGAATTTCCGCGCGGTGCTGCCGTCATCCGCCGAAGGCATTCGCCGCTATCTGGGCTCGGGCATCATTCCGGGCATCGGACCTAAGCTGGCCGAGCGCATCGTCAAACAATTCGGACGCGAAACCCTGGATATCCTCGACCACTACTCCGCACGCCTACGCGAAATCGACGGCGTGGGCAAAAAACGCATCCAGCAGATTCGCGAATCCTGGCAGGCAACCGCCGACCGACGCAGTGTGTTTATTTTTCTGCAGGGCTTAGGCATCGGCGCGGGCTTGGCCGCCCGATTGTATCGCAAATACGGCGCGGGAGCGGGGGAAGTGGTTCGACGCAACCCCTATCAGCTCGCCGACGACATGAAGGGGGTCGGATTCCGCACTGCCGACCGAATTGCCCGCCAGCTGGGCATTGCCGCGGATGATCCCATGCGACTGCGCTGCGGCGCCGAATATGTCGTGCGCAAACTCACCGAAGAAGGACACACCTGCTACCCCGCGGACGGACTTATCGAAAAGGTCGCCGAAACCTTGGGCGTCGCCGACCAGGAAGCCCGCCGGGGACTCCGACACGCTACCGACAACGGCGCGCTGATCCCGGAAACACGCAACAACGGACAATGGGTCGTATACCCCGCCGACCTGTACGCCGCCGAATGCAATGTGGCTACCTGCATCAAAGCCCTGCTCCACAATCCGCCCGGCGAACACGCTTCCGCGCCGACCGGCAGCGCCGACTACGAGCAGCTCAACGGCGAACAGCAAAAAGGTGTCGCCAACGCCTTCAGTTACCGCGTCAGCGTTATCACCGGCGGCCCCGGCGTCGGCAAAACAACCACCGTCGGGCATATTGTCCGCCATGCCAAACACAGCGGCATGTACGTCCTGCTGGCCGCCCCCACCGGACGCGCCGCCAAACGCCTTACCGAAAGTAGCCGATTGCCCGCCAAAACCATTCACCGCATGCTCAAATGGGACCCCAAAAAGGGAACCTTCGTTTACGGCCCCGACCGCCCCCTCAAATGCGACATGCTCATTGTCGACGAAGTGTCCATGCTCGACATCAATCTCGCCCAAAGCCTGTTTTCAGCAATTTCCCCGGACACGCATGTGGTGATGGTAGGCGACCGCGACCAGCTGCCCTCGGTCGGACCGGGCGCGGTTCTGCAGGATCTGATCGCCTCCGGTATCCTGCCGGTCACGCACCTCACGCACATTTATCGCCAAGGCGAGGGTAGCCGAATCGTCGTCAATGCACACACAGTCAACCGCGGCCAAATGCCCGACCTCGCCCCTGTGAGCAACGAACGCAGCGCCGACTTCTTCTGGATCGATCAGGAAGATCCCGACAAAGTCGTCGAACTCATTGCCGCCATGGTATGCAAGCGCATTCCCGAACGCTTCCACGTCGATCCGGTGCGCGATATCCAGGTGCTGACCCCCATGAATCGCGGACCCTGCGGCGCCGACCGGCTCAACGCCGTACTGCAAAACCGCATCAACCCGGGAAACAAGCCCGCATTCCGTGTCGGAGAGCGATCCTTCCGTGCAGGCGACCGCATCATGCAGATCGTCAACAACTACGATAAAGACGTATTCAACGGCGACCTGGGACAGATTCGCGCCGTTGACGCCGAAAACCATCAGTTTTCCGTGGACTATCCCCAGGGAACCGTTCAGTACGAGTGGAACGAAGCCGATCAAGTGCGCTTGGCCTACGCCGTTACCGTCCACAAATCCCAGGGCAGCGAATTTCCCGTAGTCGTGACCCCCGTGCTCACCCAACATTACATCATGCTGCAGCGAAACTTGGTCTACACCGCCATGACGCGCGCCCGTCGCCTCTTGGTCATGATCGGCACACGCAAGGCCATGGCCATCGCCATCGGCAACAATCGACCCCTAACACGCCACACCCGCCTCGCCGAACGACTGCGCCAAACTCAGCCGCGCATTTAGAGCACACGCAAGAAATCAGGTTCTCTGTGCCTGTTGCCGCAAAGAACATCCCCACGGAGTTTTATCGTTCCCCGTGTTAAGCGGGAAGATTTTATGGACGCATTTCTGCTGATTATTATTATGCTTCTATCATTTCGTCTAATGGTGGCAAACAATTTGCGCTCCGGCAATGCCTTCTTCGCCGGCGATGCTGTAGTAAAGATACAGCCGGCCGTTGTCGGCGAAGATGCACGGATCGCGCAGTTGCCGCACACCGGTGGCGGGTCCGAAGCGCGACGGTTTGACCGGATGTGCCGCGCCTTCCCAGGGCATTTCCGGTGCGAGCAGCTCGGTTAGTCCGGCGGGCTGCCAGTCACGCCAATCGCCGCGCATATCCACCGTGGTGGCGAGCAGCCGCTCCGGTGCGTCGCCGGCGCGCGAATAGACGATCAACAGTCTGTCCCCGAAGCTGTAAACGGCGCCGTGACGCATGTTCGGCAAGAAACGCTCGCGCGCTTCGAACGGCTGAAGTCCGTCCGGTGAACGCAGTAGCACCCCCCATCCGTCATTGTCGGATTTGGCGATGCCATAGTAGGCGCCGCGCCATTGCCAAACGCGCAGGTAAAACTTGGAAATGAGGGTTTCCCAGCTGGTGAAATGAATGCCGTCGGAGCTGAACGCAACACTGCTCCACTGCCTGGGGCGATCTTTGGCGCTGCCATGGTAATACATGCGGAGTTCGCAACGCTCATGGTCCACATGCACATCCGGAGAGGCAATATGCCGCTGCATCGGCGTGGCTTGATCCAGGCGCAGCGTGCCGGGTTCATATACTGTCCACGGACCTTCCGGCGCGTCCGCGTAGGCCAAGCGGATATGATCTCCGCTGTGATGCGCAAAGTACATGTAGTAGCGCCCGAGTGGTTGATCGATCCATTCCGGCACCCGAATGACGCTCGGACCATTGATATTGTCGCCAATACTAGATGCGCTCGCGGGAGTAATCAGCGGATTCCGCGGCAGACGTTCGGCCTTCAAAACGGTTGGGATTGAGTTGATGGTCACTTTGATGAGTTCCAAATCATGAAAACCAATTTCTGAATTTTGGGGTGCTAAATGCAAATGGGGGACATGCAACGGTCATACTTCGCGGCGCCACTGCCATTTCCCTGCAAAACGCTCCTTTCGAGCCCAAGAGATCAAGATTTGCACACTCGTGGTCCGGCCTGATCAACCGGACAGGGGATGAAGCCGAGTTGATACGCGGGCGAATCGTCCCGAAGGCGAAAATCGCCGTTCTGCGGATCGATAAATTTGGGATCGGCTTCCACCCCGTCGAGATCGTGCCCCTGGGACTGCCAGGAGGCAAAGTCGCCGAGCTCGGCGGGGACGGCGAAACCCGCGATGAAACGCCAGTCGGGGGGCTTTCCCGCTTCGGGAGCGACGGCGTGGACCAGTGCGGTTAGCGGAATGCGCACGGTGCATTCCCATCCGCCGTCCGTTTCGCCGACGCGGCTTTCGAGGTCGAATCGTCCCGGCGCGGCGCAGTCGTGCCAGAGCACGGCGGTCTCTCCACCGGAGTCGACGCCGAGTTGCAGCATGCCCGAAAGTTCCGGGAATGGTTTGAGAAACATTTCGACATGCTCGCGGTTCCAGACCGCTTCACTATCCATGGGGTTGTACTTGGCGGGGCGCTGCACGCGGGCGCGACAATACAGGTCGTCGCCGTGTCGCAGAAAGCGCAGCTCCGCCAAGTGTTCCGGCGCCTCGGCGGCGCCCGTAGCATTGACGAACGTGGTCCACTGGCGTGCCGCTTGCCAATCGGCATCGCTTTCGGGCCGCCGTTCGGCCTCGGGAATATCTGCGAGCGGCTTAAAGCGTTTTGCCTCGGCGGCAAACCCGTCAGGGAACGGTTGGCTGGCGTACATGGCGATCTGCCCGCGCTCGAAGCTGACCGGGCCAGTCTCGCACCAGTAGAGGTTGCGGTCAAAGACCGTTTGCTCCGGCGTCCACCGTTCGGGAGTGGCTTTGCGCAGAATTGGGGTGTCGTAACTGAGCAGGATATTGCGTTCGAAGGTCAGTCCCAGATGTTCCTCGGGCTTGCCGTAGGCCAGTACGGCATCGCCGCCATAAGCGAGGATGTTGTTGCGCAGAGTGTTGTTGCGCCCGTAGTGCTGGTGGAACGGATCGCGGTTGGCGCGGTAACACAGGTTCGACTCCATCAGCACGTCGGTGCTGCCTTCGTCGGTGTACATGCACCAGC
>JBMCIU010000157.1:0-4793 GCA_048616755.1 Verrucomicrobiota bacterium | reverse complement strand
GGCGGTCGCGGCGGCGATGAGCGACCAGCAAAGCATGCTGCATGAGACAGCGAGAGCAAGAGGATGATTTCGGCAAAGCATGTGGGTTTGGATGCCTCGTTGATTACGGTCGGTCTGCCGGGACGTAATCGGCGGACGAGCTGAACAGGATGTGCGACACGGCAATGCCGTCTTCACGATTGATGATTTGTATCTCAGACCCCGTTTTGGGGCGAAGAGTTCCGGGGACTTTTACCCAGTGCCATCGCTCGTAGGTTCCATCGTTGCCGGCGACTACGGGGGCCTCGTCATTGATGGTGACCGCTACGGAGTTTCCGCAGCCGTCGTCCCAGCGGACAAACAGCCAGACGGTGTATTCGGTGTCGGCGGAGAGGGTTTCGGGGACGGGGAAGACCGCGCCGCCGTCCTCCAGACTCGGCGCGCGGTCCGGCGGAGGCGCGCCTGCCCCCTCCGGCAGCACTAGTGCCGTGGGCATGTCTCCCTTTGCCTGGCGTTGCATGGGGGCGGTTACGCGGGTGGCGTCATCGGCGCCGAGCAGGGCGGCGACTTCCGGCGCATCTGCAATGGATGCCGCCGACCCCGGGGACGTTCCTTCGCGCCAGGTTAGTTCGACTACCTCCTGCTTGTCGGCGCCGCCATCCTGGCCGAGAGCCAATTTTGCGGCGATTCCGCCAACCGGAAGCAGGGTAATCAGCAGCGCCAAGGGCATGCCTCGGCGGCCGATTTCGCGCACTTGACCCGCATGCATGGTGCACATGCAGGCGAACGACAAGGCGACCATCCAGCCGTTGCCGCGGACAAACGGATCGGTAAGCCATCCCAGCAATAGAATGCCGAGCGCCATTGAGGCGCCGCCCAGGAAGCTTCTTTCGCGGGCGTTTCGGGGAGCGCGGAAGCGCTGAAACACGCTCAGTGCGGCGATCAGCATTGCGCCCGGAAGCAATAGGGCCGCGGGAAAGCCGGCCGAGCCTGCCAGGATGCTCCACGCGGCTTGGTGGTCGGTTTCGATACTTTGTTCATTGGGATTGGGCAGCGCGCCGTAATGAGCGCCGACATGGGTTTGATAATTGCCTGGGCCGACTCCGAACCAGGGGTTGGCGGCGGCCATGCGGCAGGCGGCCACGGTTTCGGCGTGGGCCTGCTTGATTTGTCCGTTTTCAAAGGGTGACAGGCTGGAACTCAGTTCTGACCATCGCGCCGCTCGCCCCGGCGGAGCGGCGAGCAGTCCGACGGCCAGCAGCAGTGCGGCCAGGCCACCCCACATTGCCATGCGGTCGGTGATTCCCGAGGTAAAGACCAGTAGGACGGCTGTTGCCACGAGGAGTTGACCGTGGCTGACCGGCAGCAGAACCACGGCGGTCGCGATGATGCTGAGCGCGCGCGTCCGAGGCAGCACGTTGAGGTTGAACCATTGTGGGAAGCACCACAGCAACGCAAGTGCCTGAAAGGTGCAGAACGCCAATCTGGAGGGGAAGAGTCCGTGCAGCTCGCCATAAGGTGTTCCGGTTGCCCATTGTACGGCTGCGGTGGCCGTGGAAAGCGCAAGCGCTCCGCTGACCGCGCTCAATGCCCAGTAGGGGCGCCAACCGACCAGCCAGGAAAAGACGGCCACGCCCGCGAACAGCTGCAGAATGCGTTGGATGAGTTCAGCCAGTGAGCGAGTGTCAACGGGATTGGCGGCCGCGGACAATCCGTATAACAGCAGGAAGAAGGGGATGGCGACGGGAAACAGGATGCGGCGGTTGCGGCAAACGAGGAAGACTGCCAGTACGGCAAAGCCCGCGGCAACGAGCGCGTCCGCGGTGGTTAGTCGATCCGCCAGCCAAGGTATGGGCGCTGCCGCTGCGACCAGCGCCGCGGCGGGAAGCAACAGGGCATAACGCCACGTAAAATCCGGATCGAACGGTGTGTTCGACGGAGGCGATGGCGGCAGGATGAAGGATTTTGAATCCATGGCTGAGGGAGGGGAAATGTTTGTTGCGGCAGGAAGAAACCGGGCGGCTCGAGCCGCCCGGTTTGGAGATCGGATTACAAAACTTGGCCGAGCTCAGCGGTTCTGCCGCTTCTTCTTCTCGCTGGGTTTTTCATAGTGTCTGCGGTTGCGCAGTTCCTTGAGCGTGCCTTCTTTGTCCAGTTTCTTCTTCAATCGTCGAAGAGGCCGGTCAATTGGCTCGCCGCGTTTGACGCGTACTTCGGTTGGCATATCTGTTCTCACCTCCTTTCGGTGTTTTCGGGTTGTAGGATTCGGGCGTCGATTTCACGCCCGTCTTCACGCATTAGGTGTTTCAATTTAGTCAGCGCCTGATTTTGGATTTGGCGCACGCGTTCGCGGGTTCGTCCGAGAAGTTGGCTGACTTCGCAAAGCGATTTTGGCGGTTCTCCGTCGAGTCCGAAGCGCATTTTGAGCACTGTACTTTCACGGTCTTCGAGTTCGTTGAGCAGTTTTTCGAGCCGAAGCATGGTGTCTGCTTCATCGATAGTTTCGTCGGGTTGTTTTTCGTTGTGGTCGGCGATGAAGTCTTCGAAACTGCCGCCTTCGCCTGGTTTGATTGGCGCCTGCAGGGAAATCCATCGCATTTCCAGGTTGCGCATGCTATTTACGTTTCGTTCAGTCAGGTTGACTCGTTTTGCGATCTCCGCATCGGTTGGTTCGCGGTCCAGCTCCATAAGCAGGCGATTGCGCGCGCACTTGATTTTGTTCATTTTGCCGGCGGTCTGCACGGGTATGCGGACGGTGCGGCTTTGGTTGGCCAAGGCCAGTCGCATGGCCTGCTTGATCCACCAGGCGGCGTAGCTGCTGAACTTTGCGCCTTTGCAGGGGTCGAATTTGTCCGCGGCTCGCATTAGGCCGATGTTGCCCTCGGATATCAGGTCCATCAATGGTACGCCCAGACCCTTGAAATCATGGGCGATCTTGACGACCAGGCGCAAATTACTTTGGATTAGATTTTGTCTGGCGGCTTCGGAGCCGTTTGCAATCTCCGCAGCCAAATCGACTTCTTCGTCCTTGCAGATGCGAGGATATACGCCGATGTCCTGCATGTATGTCTTCATGGTGTCGTTGCCGTGGGGCATGTCCGTTACGCTCCGCATGCGTGATTTCTAGTCTAGACGAGACTCAACGAACCAATTCTACTACCATAATCACTCAAACAAAAGGGTCAACGGCTTAATTTGCAAATAAATCGGAATTTGTGAAAATTCCGATATCGTGCATGTATAGTGAAGTTTCATGATAAATTGGCGGATGCAACTTAGTGCTTGGGCGGACGCAATTGCCCCGCGTCAGGGTCGGATGCGCCTGACCGTTGACGATGGCGCGGCTGTTCAGTTAGTTCAGATTCTGGCCGCCGAGGTTTTGTCTGGTCCGGTTTTATTATTGGCAGCGGATGCCGGCGAGGCTGATCGTTTGGAGCAATTATGTCGCGGGGTGGCGGAGATTTTGGGCGATTGCAAGCCTGTGATTCGCGTTCCCGCAGTTGGCGGATCGAACCGTCAGTATTGGGTTGCAGGCGATGATGCTGTGCGCTGCGCGGCCATGCAGCGCGCGCTGGACGGTGAGTCGGTCATCTATGTGTGCTCGTCTGCCGGCTTGCAGGCGTCGGCCTTTCCGCCCGATGTGTTTCGCGAGCGTAGTTTCACGATTGAGCCTGGGGACCGCGCGTGGACGCCGGAAACGTTGTCCCGTCGCTTGGTCGAGCTTGATTACGACAACGAGTTCGAGGTGAGTCAGGCGGGCGAATTTGCTCGTCGCGGCGGCATATTGGATGTGTATTCGCCCGTTCACGACGCGCCGGTTCGCCTGGAGTTTTTCGGAGATGTTGTGGAGACGATGCGCTGGTTCGACGCGGAAACGCAGCGATCGACTCGGCCTGCCGAATCGGTGCGCGTGGTTCCTCGCGGCACGATGGCTTCGGTGCCGGAGGAGGACACCGGCGTCACCTTTCGCGACTATTTGCCGGGGGAGATTCCGGTGTTGGCGGCCACGCCGGAGCACCTCCTGGAGCACGAGGAGCGCTTCGGCAGCAACGACAGTCGGCAGCGTTTGGCCGAGAAGTTCGAATCGGAGCCTTCGTTTGTGGCGATTGTGGACGCTGTTTCGGCTGTCGCCGACGCGGTGAGCTCGACCCTGCCGGAGCGAACGGTTGCCGCGCACGGCATTGCGGATTTGCTGCCCGTTTTGTCTTTGGCATTGGGCGAACTGTCTTCCGACGAGGCGCGCGAGCAGATGCTTTCTCAGCTTCGCTTCTGGTCCTCGGCGGGATATTCGTTGGTTGCGTGCTGCGGCAGCGCGGGGGAGGCTGCGCGTTTCCGTGAAGTAGCCGAAAGCGCGGCGGATTTGCGGGATTTGCCGTTGGTGGTAGAGCCGGTTTCGATTCCCGCCGGTGTGGCGCTACCCGAGGCGAGTCTGATATTGCTCAGCGAACGGGAGTTGTTCGGTCGCCGTCCGCAGCCCGCAAGTCGCATTCTCAAGCGAAAGCCCTTGATCGAGGAATGGCGCGAGTCGGAGGCCTCCGAACTGGAGGAGGGGTGTTACGCAGTGCACGCCACGCGCGGGATATGCCTCTATCACGGAATTCGGGAAGTGGAAACCGCCGGGCAATTTCAGGAAGCGGCCGAACTTGAGTTTGCGGACGAGATGCGCCTGTACGTGCCCTTGGATCAGATTCACCTGGTGAGTCGCTACTACGGCGGCGGAAAGACCGCGCCGCCGCTGGCCAGGATCGGCGGAGCGGCCTGGCGGCGCGCCCGCGGCGCCGCGGAACAAGCGGTCTGGGACATGGCCGCGGAGA
>JBMCIU010000156.1:0-4813 GCA_048616755.1 Verrucomicrobiota bacterium | reverse complement strand
AAACCGCATGGGCCACCCCTTGCTCCTGGCCGGGTTCGACCCCGTGAACGGTTACTCTTATGTTGCGGGCAACACATAAGGCGCAGGCTTTCAGTCTGCAAATGATGGGGGATGCCTTAACCTGGGGCTGCGGTTGTCGCCTTGCTCCAAGCTCTGTTTGTCTTGGCCCTCCAGGCCGTCCGAACCCAAATGCCCAGCTTAACTTAACGGTTACTTGTTTGGAACTCCGGTGGGGGGCTGCCGGCTGGGTTTACAGTGATTTGATGTGTTTGGCGGGGTTGCCGCCCCAGATTTCGCCGGGTGGGACGTCGCGGGCGACGACGGCTTGGGCGCCGATGACGGAGCGTTCGCCGACGGTGACGCCTTTCATGATCAGGGCTCCGGAGCCGATGAAGGCGCCGTCCTCGATGCGCACGGGTCGGCAGGGGATGTGGGTGTCGGCCAGTCGTTCTTCGAGGTTGACCGAGTGGAAGTCGGTGTCGAAGATTCGGCAGCCCGCGCCGAGGTTGACTTGCGAGCCGATGCTGACGTGTTGTCGCGCGCAGATGACGGCGTTGGAGATGCCGGTGTTGTCGCCGATTTCGATGAGGGCGTCGTCGCCTTTGATCAGCAGGACAGTGCGGGTTCCGCCGACGGGATTGCTTTCGATGCTGGAATTGATAACGACATTTTCGCCGATGCGAAAGGTTCCGCGGGTTGCGGAGAAGAAGGCGATCATCAGGCGCCCGAAAATGGTCGGTGTGGTTTTGCACTCGACGTGGTATTTTTTCAGCAGTCGACGGTTGTGGAAGTTGTCCAGAAATTGCATTGCGGGTCCTTTTTGTGTGGTTGGTTTTTGGTCTAGTTTTGTCTATTTTTGTCAAACCGGTACTGTAAGGCTTAATAATTGCAAGGCCATTGTTTGTTTGGGGGTCTTGCACTTTTTCATGGAGGGGGTATCGTCCGGGCATGGATTCAAGCCAACGGAAAGAATTTGAAGGGATGCGTTTCGCGTCGATCCACACGTTGGGTTGTCGGCTGAACCGTGCCGACTCCGATTTGATTGCCGATTCGCTGCGGCGGGCGGGGTTTTGCGTGGTGGATTGGGGCGAGCCTGCGGACTTGGTGGTGATTAACGGTTGCGTTGTGACGTCGGAGGCTGATCGTAAGACGCGGCGCGCGGCGCGGGCGGCGCGCCGGGCCAATCCGGATGCGTTTGTGGTATTGGCGGGGTGTGCCGCGGAGTCTGCGGCCGGGGATGTGCCGGTGGACCTGCCGGTTGACCTGGTGCTGCCGAATGTTGCGAAGTCCGCTATCGCGCACCATCTTCCCGCTTTGCTTCGGCGGTCGGTTGCGTGCGCGCCGCGAGTGATTGCGGCGGAACCGCGCGCGGAGGCGTTTGTCGAGTCGGGTACGGCGTTTCCGCGGGGGCGAACCCGTGCGAACGTGAAGATTCAGGAGGGTTGCGATTTCTGCTGCACGTACTGTATTGTGCCTCATGTTCGCGGGGCGCCTCGGTCGCGCGACCGTGCGGATGTGCTGCGCGAGGTCTCCGAGCTGGTCGAGATGGGGGTGCAGGAACTAGTGCTGACGGGGGTGCACACGTCGTTGTACCAATCCAGCGCGGGTGGATTGACCGAGCTGATTGATGCGATTCTATCCTTGGATCAGGGGGTTCGCGTGCGCGTCAGCTCGCTCGAACCCGGGCCCGAGATTGAGCCGCTAATCGAGCGCATGGCGTCTGAACCGCGCATCTGTCGATTTCTGCATTTGCCCGTGCAGCATGCCGATGACGGCGTGCTCGAGCGCATGGGCAGACGAACCGGTTTTGCGGAGTTCGCGCAACTGGTGACGCGAGCGGCGGAGGCTGTGCCCGGGATTTGTTTGGGGACCGATCTGATTGTCGGTTTTCCGGGAGAGGACGAGCGGGCGTTCGAAACCTGTCGGAAGCGAATTGCGGGGCTTCCGCTGGGGTTGATGCACGTGTTTCCGTTTTCGCCTCGGCCGGGAACGCCGGCGGCAACGTTTGCCGCACGTCCGAGTAAGGCGGTGGTGGACGAGCGCAGGCGCGAAATGCTGAATTTAGCCGAGGCCAAGGCGGCGGATTTTGCTCGCTCTCAGGTCGGCTGCGAGGTGCGGGTTCTTATCGAAAAGTCGTCGACGAGCGAAGGGTCCGAGGGATGGTCGGGGAATTATTTGCGCGTGCGCCTGGACGAAGCCTGGGTACGTTCGAATCGGTTGATCGATGTCCGGGTGACCGATGTTCTTGACGGGCGTGTTGTTCGCGGGCGCGCCTTGAAATTTACTTGATTCCAGCTATGGTTGACCACTAAGTTTTAGCGACCGCAGTGAACATGCGCAGGCTATTCCGCGGTTCTTGCGGATTTAAGAGATTCATAGTACGCGACGACAAGGCAAAGAATGACAATATCGGATTTGGTCACCGCTCTCGATGCGGAATTGGTCGCCGGAAATGACAGCCATGGTGGTGTCGTGGAGGATTTTGCCGCCAGCGACCTGCTTAGCGACATACTCACCTTTGAAAAGGATGGGTATGCGCTGATCACCGGGCTGACCAATTCCCAGATTATCCGAACCGCGGAAATTACCGGCGCTCGCTGCGTGGTCATTGTTCGCGGCAAGAAACCGCAGCAGGCGGCGGTGGGTTTGGCCGAGCGTTCGGGCATACCGTTGCTGCTTTCGCCTCTGTCCATGTTCGAGGCGTGCAGTCGCCTCGGCCACTTGAGGGATGCCAATCATGCCGGCCCTGAAGGAACGTCAGATACGATTGGTGCATGAGCTGATGTACCACATCAAGGTGGGCGAGGTTATGACGCCCGATCCGGTCTGCTTTGAGCCGACCGCCACCTTTCGCGAAATTCAGCTCTGCATGAAGCGCAGGCGCTTCTCCGGCACCCCCATCGTCGAAAACGGTCAATTGGTGGGAATGGTCAGCATCGACGATATTATCTCCGCCTTCGACAACGGATGGATTGATCAGCCGGTGCGCGAACATATGACCAAAAATCCGGTCACCATCCCACGGAATTACTCCGTGATCGCCGCTTCGAACATCTTCGGCAAGCACAGGTACGGGCGTCTGCCGGTGACCGAGTCGCCGAGCAGCCTGCGCTTGGTCGGCATTCTGACCTTCAGTGATATCCTCTCCCATTTGCTGGTGAAGATGAATACCATCGCCGAGCGTATCGAGGAACAGGAACGCTCGCTCAACCTAGTCAACGAAAACGCCACGGACTCGCTGCACTTCGAACTTACTCCCGACAACTTTGATCTGGCCGGCACCGCTTCCACCTCCGCCAAGAAGCACCTTAAGGATCAGGGAGTGTCGCCCAAACTGGGGCGACGGGTCGCCGTGGTGTGTTACGAGGCGGAAATGAATGTGATCATCCATTCGCTGGGCGGAACGATGGACGTGCACCGATTCGAGGACCGGGTGCGGGTGGTGGTCAGCGACGAGGGACCGGGTATCCCGAACCTGGACGAGGCGCTTGATGCGGGGTACACCACGGCCAATGAGAAAATCCGCGCGCTTGGTTTCGGCGCGGGCATGGGCTTGTGCAACATCAAGCGAACGGCGGACCGCTTCACGATCCGGTCGGCCATGGACAGCGGAACCGAACTCATTGTCGATATCTTTCTGGAACCCGGAGATTACCGGGACGAGATCGAGGAACAAGGTCCGCAACAAAAGTCGTCTCAAAAGGAGGTACGGCAATGAAAGTGAGCGAAATCATCGAAGAGTTGGAGTTGTGTCCAGTTCACCTTGTCGAGGGTGAGGATGCGGAGGTGACGTCGGTGTACTGCGGCGATCTGCTGAGCGACGTACTCGCGCATGTCCAGCCGGATTCAATTTGGTTCACCATCCAGGGGCATGTCAACATTGTGGCGGTTGCGCAGCTTCGCGACGTGGCCTGCGTGGTGCTGGTCAACGGGGTCAGTCCCGATCCTCAGACGGTCGCCAAGGCGCAGACTCAGGGTGTCAATATCTGCGGCAGCGAGCGCACCTCGGCCGAACTGGCTATGGCGCTGGCCGGCAAACTTGCCTGGAACAACGATCCCGAGTAACCCGACGTTCCGCGCCGGGGGAACGAAGCTTCGCCTCCTTATGACTCGACTTGATCTCCATGTACACACCGCGTTGTCCGCGTGCGCCGAGGATGTGATGAGCCCCCGACAGGTGTTGGATCGGGCGGAGCGGCGGAGTGTGGACGTCTTGGCTATCACCGACCACAACGCGGGAATCGCCGCCGAAAGCGCCTTCCGCATGTCCCTTTCGTCCTCCGTTTTGGTCTTGCCCGGTATGGAGATTACCACTCGCGAGGAGGTGCATCTGCTCGCCCTGTTTGACGATCCTTCTTCCCTGCATGAACTTACCGCGTTGGTGGAGTATAATTTGCCGGCCGGCGATACCGACGAAACGCTGTTTGGATATCAATTGGTCTATGATGAACGCGACGAGATCATCGGTGTGGACGACCGCCTGCGCCAGACGGCGGTCGCGCTGAGCATTGACCGGTTGGTCGACGAAATCCACGCCTTGGGGGGATTGGCTATTCCCGCCCACGTGTTTCGCCCTCGCAACAGCCTAACCAGTCAGCTTGGGTTCATCGATCCGACGACGAACTACGATGCGTTGGAGGTCCGGTGGCGATATTGGCAAAGCGGGGAATATCAGCTCGGAGACCGCATTGAGGGGTTTCCCGTGATGACCGGTTCCGACGCTCATTTTCTCGAGGATGTCGGACGGCATTGCCTGGAACTCAACGCGCCGATTTTTGGCGTGGCCGATATTAAAGCGGCGCTGCAGTGAGGG
>JBMCIU010000155.1:0-4815 GCA_048616755.1 Verrucomicrobiota bacterium | reverse complement strand
ATCGCCCAAGCCGTTCAGGAAATCCTGCAATGGTAAATCACCGAACGCGCGCGTTGAACACTATTATTAACACTATGGTTCGATAATCAAAACGGTACCGTTGAATCTTCCTTGAAGACAAGGAATTCGGAAATTAGCACCCCAACCCTAAAGAACGACACCCGATGAGCGCAACCACCAAAATCTTTGTTCTGGACACCAACGTCATCCTTCACGACAGCAACTGCATTCACCAGTTTCAAGAAAACGACGTCGTCGTTCCGATTACCGTGCTCGAGGAGCTGGACCACTTCAAAAAGGGCAATGAAACCCTGAATTTCCATGCGCGCGAATTTACTCGCGCACTGGACGCGCTCAGCGGCGACCGCATCTTCGAGGAAGGCGTCGGGCTCGGCGAAGGATTGGGAAAAATAATCTTGGCACTCGAAAGGAATGTGCATCCCGACCTGGAATTCAGTTTTGCCGATCCCAAGCCCGATCACCAGATCCTGAACATCGCCTACTGCCTCTCGAAGGACCACGCCGAACGACCGGTGATCCTGGTCAGCAAGGACGTCAATCTGCGGATGAAGGCCAAGTCCGTTGGTCTGCTCGCGCAGGATTACACCACCGACCACGTCAAGGACGTCTCCGCTCTCTACTCCGGCCACCGTATCGAGGAAAACCTCTCCGAGGACGTCATCCGAGCCCTCTACGGGCCGGACGGCGAAGTCGACTCCGCGGAGCTGAATCTGGACGCCGGACTGCTCGCCAACGAGTACGTAATCCTGCGCAGCGGAAGAAAATCCGCCTTGGGCATGTACGACGCCGGCAACGATTCGGTTCGGCGCGTGGACAAGGTTTCCGCCTACGGCATCAAACCGCGCAATGCCGAACAGACCTTCGCGCTGGACGCCTTGCTCGACAACGATATTCAACTGGTCAGCCTGACCGGAAAGGCGGGAACCGGCAAAACGCTCTTGGCCCTGGCTGCCGCCCTGGAGCGCAAACGGGACTATCGACAGATTTACATGGCGCGCCCCATCGTTCCCCTGAGCAACAAGGACATTGGATACCTGCCCGGCGACATCCAGTCGAAACTGAATCCCTACATGCAGCCGCTGTTTGACAATCTGGGCGTGATCCAGAATCAGTTCGCCGAAAACGATCCCAAGCACAAGCGCATTCGGGAGCTAATGGACGAGGAAAAGCTGGTCATTTCGCCGTTGTCCTACATTCGCGGCCGCAGTCTGGTCGACATCTACTACATCGTGGACGAAGCGCAGAACCTCACCCCGCACGAGGTTAAAACCATCATTACCCGCGCGGGCGAAGGCTCGAAAATGATCTTCACCGGCGACATTTTCCAGATTGATCACCCCTACCTGGACAGCCACTCGAACGGGCTCAGCTACCTGATCGAAAAAATGCAGGGCCAGAGTTTGTACGCTCACGTCAATCTCGAAAAGGGCGAACGTTCCGAACTGGCGGAGCTGGCCAGCAATCTGCTCTAAAACAAAGAGGGTATCCCATGGCAACACCCGAAAAACAATCGTTCAATCACCGGCACGCCGGAGTCGAAGTCCGCAACGGCTTTCTTCCCCCTGAAATTCCTGTATATCGCGCGCCGATCCAAGGTGCCGCGCTGCTGCCGCCCGTACCGGTCCTGACGGATCTGCGCGGAGAGGAAATTCCCGACGGCGAGCGAACCATCCGCGTGGGCTACACCGAAACAGGCTTCGTCATCCGCGCCGGAATTGCGGAGTCCGCAATTGTAACAGCGCCCGAACGCGAGCCGGACGATCCAATGTTTTGGCGGCAGGACCATATCGAGTTTCGGGTGCTTCCCGATCCAACCCGGGATTTGGATCAAGTGCAGGTAGTCCTGGCCGCCAGCGGAAAGGTCCTGGTAAACGGTCCGAACAGCTGCGCTGATGGGGCATTGTCGCAGGTCGAGGTGACCGATGAGGGATGGACACTCGAGGCGCACGTGCCGTTTTCCTGCCTGGGTCTGGGGACACCGCAGCCCGGCGACCGCATTTTGGGTCTGGTGGCGCACTGCCGCTGGGGTAGCGGGACCTTCGAACCGGCCTGCTGTACGGCCGCGCAGCTAGGGTTCCCCCACGCCGAACGCTTCGCGCAGTTCGTGATCTCGGCGGATATCGGACCGATTTCGCTGGGAACGATCGCATGGCCCGTCGGCCCGCTTCCCGCCGGCACTATCCGCCCCGCCGTGACCGTTTGCAATCATACGCAGTCCGCCTATCGCGGAACGCTGTCGGTGACCGGCGAAACCGCCGCCGAAGTTAATGCCCGGACACAGTCCATCCCCTGCACTCTGAGCCCCGGCGACAATGTGCTCGTGCCGTGTGTGACTCTCGCCCGCCCCCTGTACAGCCGTCTGCGGTTTCGCTTCGTCGACGACGGCGGCCGCGTGGTGGACCTGGGAGCGATAACGCTCCGAGCCGGCGTGCCCCGGCAACACGGTATAGACGTCAAAACACTTGGCCATCCGTATCTGCATTTCAACGAGCAAGAGCTGGCGGACCTGCGCACCAAGGCCGCACTCCCCGTCTTTGAAACGGTCGCCGCCCAGTTGTCGCCGCAGGAAAAGGACTTTGCTTCCGACGACATTCCCGCGTCGGCGAACGATCTTTCCGTCGAGCTGACGTCGAAGCACGGCAACTGGTTTCGCGTCTGTCGCGAATCCCTGCTGCGCGACGGCGCCGAAGCCCGCAAGGCCTCGTCCGCGCGCATTTGGTCCCTGCTTTCCGAGGAGGGCAAGGAGGCCGCGCGACAGGTGGTGGCGAGCGTCGGCGAGGACAAGGAAGCCGAAGCGCGCCTTCTCGATGCACTCAACAAGATGTTGGCTCGACCCGACTTTTACAACGCCGAGGCTTTTGCGAACGTCGCATTCGATCCCGCAGCACGCGCCGAACTTGAAGATCCGACTCTCAATCTCGACGAACGCCGACTCTTTCTTGACAACCGCAAGGTGTTTCAAGGCGCCGTGGAGTGCGTGCATCAGTTCGGCACGAACTTCGCCGGCAAGGGGGCGAGGTTGTTCGACAAATGGATTCTCTCCGGCGACCAACGCGTTATCGACACGGCCACGCGCTACATCGATGCGGCCGACCAATGCATGATCCTTGATCCCAACATCAATCTGCATACCGGTGGGCTATGCGGCACCGTCGGGCTCGCCTACGACGCCTTCGCGCCCCACCTCGACGACGACCAGCGCGCGATCTGGCTCCGCGTCGCCAAACGCTTGCTGGACTTGTATTTGGATTCAAGTCGACACTCCAATTGGGATTGCGTCAGTATCCCCAACGCAAACCCCGTATCCAACGGCGGCGGAGGCCAACTGGGCTTGGCGCTGCTGAACGAGTATCCCGAAGAGGCGGCCGAAGCGGTATGGCATGCGCGCCGCAATATCTGGAACTGGCTGGATTACTGTAGCGGAACCCGCGGCGGAAATACCGAAGGCGTCCAGTACTGGCAATACGGAACCCTCAACTTCCTGCGCTTCGCGCGAGCACTCGAACACGTGACCGGCAGCGACGACGGGCTGCTTAGTCACCCCGCGATCACGAAAGCCATGAACATGGTCCGCATGAGTTTGTCCAACGACGGCGCAACCCACGGGATTAACGACACCATTCCCGTTCCGGTTGGCGCACCCATCGCATACTTCTGCGCGGGACGCTATAACGACCGCTTTGGGCTCTGGTACGGCGACCACGCCGAACGCACGCTGCGCAAACGGCGCGAGGCCGGTAAACCCGCTCCCTATTCAAGCACGGCATTTTGGACCTTGTTTACCCGCCCCGGCGAGCCCGAATCCTTCGACCAGCCCGACTTGCCCACGACCTATGTGCTCGATGATATCCACTACGGAATTCTGCGCTCGGCGCCCCAGTACGACTGCGCGCTGGTCGCCGGCATGAAGGGATCCCGCGCACCCTATACCCATCATAATCAACCGGACACGGGAGCCTTCTACGTCCACGTGCGCGGAGAGCGCCTGCTTATTGACCCCGGGTACTACAAAGGGCAACCGGATTGCCATAATTTGCCCTTCATCGGCGAAGCGGCCCCGCAGCAGCCGGTCGCCACAACCGGTGTGCTAAGCAGTGCCGAGACGGAAACCGTCCGGGTGCTCTCCTGCAATGCGACGCCCGCCTATCGCGGCGCGGCCTCGCGTGTCCGGCGCCATCTCGTCATGCTCGGCGGCCAGGCATTGATCCTTTTGGACGATATTGCCGTGCCCTCCGAGTTGGACGCCCAAGTCCTCACCCAATTGCAGTGCGGCGGCCAAACACAAACGTTGAACGATGCGCGCACGGTCCTTAATCAAGGCGAAATTGCCCGCTTGCGCATCGACGCACTCACCCATCCCAACCTACGCTTCGAACTGAAACCCGAACGCGACCTCAAAGACATCCATTGGGGGTATTCCTTTGCCGACTGCAGACACTTTCCCGTGACCGCAGCCTATCAGGCAGACGCAAACCATCCCTTGGTTATCGCTTTTCAGGACGCGGGCGAAGAAGCCGAAATCCCCGCCGTACAGATGGAGAACGGCCGCTTGACCGTGCGACTGTCCGCGGGGCTCGGCGTCTCATTCCTCCAAACCGCAAACGGATGGATGCCGGACATACCCGGCACCCAGAACCACTGAAAAACAGGACCATGCAAAGGTTTTTTGGCACTACAGGATTTTTCGTGGGTAGTGTCGATTCTCGGGGCAAGCCCCGGCGCATACCGAAAAAAGAATTTCAGAACTCTTGATCCCTTGGCGTGGTTTGACCTCGAACCGCGTTGCCTTTGCGG
>JBMCIU010000154.1:0-4844 GCA_048616755.1 Verrucomicrobiota bacterium | reverse complement strand
GGCTGCTGACGGTTGCGCCGCTGACCGCGTCGATTGTGCCGCCGTCGCTTTTGAGCGCGAAGTTGTCGGGTTGAGCGGTTGTTTTGTTTGTATACTGGTCAAGGTATTCGGAGGGGGGCAGGGTGTTTTCCTGTTCATTTTTGGAGTTGCCGGTGAAGGCTTCGCTGATGTGGGCGGTTCGTTTGCGGTCGGTGGCCTGGGTGCCGAGTCCGGGGGTTTCGGAGTGGTCGGTGACGACGACGGCGCGGATGGTGCCGTCGGGCTTTAGTCCGGCAAGGATGGTCATGGTTCCGCCGTAGCCTTTTTCGGTGTTGCCCTCAGCGGCTATGCCGACCAGCTCGCCGTTTTTGGTTGCGGGATAGAAGGTGACGGAGGGGGCGTTTTCGAGGTCGATTTCGGTGGGTTCTTCGAGCGGATTGTTGTCAAATTCGGGTAGGACCAGCTTGAGGCTTTCGCGCTGCTGGCGCTCCTGCGCCGCTTGTTGGGCCGGTGCGGTGGCTTTTTGCGCAAATGCCAGAACGAGGGCGGCCGCGGCGCAGATGATGCCCAGTGCGATGGTCAGTTTTAATGTTTCTTTCATGGGGAAACCCCTTTTGCGGATTCGAAATGAATGTTACGCTTCGGCTTTGGCGTTGGCGCGTCGCGCACCGAAGGGGCGACGACGGGTATAGCGGTCGATCAGCGGCACGAGCGCATTCATGAACAAAATAGAAAAGCTGACTCCCTCGGGATAGCTGCCCCAGATGCGAATTACGCAGGTGATTAAGCCGCAGCCGGCGCCGAAAATCAGCGCGCCGGTTTTGGTCATTGGACTGGATACCATGTCCGTGGCCATATAGATGGCGCCTAAAAATAAACCTCCGGTCAGAATGTGAAACAATGGTGTTGGTTGGGTGCCTGAGGATGTCGCATAGACTAGACCAGTAATAACAAGAACAGTTCCCAGGAAGGCTAGCGGGACTTCCCAGCGGATGAGACGCAGGGCGATCAAAACGATTCCGCCCAGCAGGAGGGCGGCCGCGGAGGTTTCGCCGATGCAGCCGCCGATGTTGCCGAGAAAGTAGTCCCAGTAGGCGTAGTCGGCACTGCCACCAGTTTGGAGGGCGGCGGGAATGGCGTAGAGAGGGGTGGCCGTGGTGACCGCGTCCATGGCGGCGCCGTCGGCGAGTCGGGTTGCCCATTGTCCGCCGTCGGGCGGCACCCAGGTGGTCAAGTATCCGGGGAAGGCGATGAGCAGGCCGACGCGGGCGACCAGGGCGGGGTTGAAGGGGTTGTATCCGAGTCCGCCGTAGATATGCTTGCCCAGGCCCATGGCCAGGAGGGCGCCGATCACGCACACCCACCAGGGAGTGGCGGCGGAGAGATTCATGCCCAGCAGGATGCCGGTCAGGACGGCGCTGAGGTCGCCGACGGTCGAGGGTTTGCCCAGCATGCGGGTAAAGAGTGCTTCGAATACCACGCAGCTGACGGTGGAGACGCCGAGCACCCAGAGGGCGGGCATGCCGAAGTAAAAGACGCCGGCGGCGCACGCAGGCAGGAGTGTGAGGATGACGGTCAGCATGATGCGCCGAACGTCCTGCGGGGCATGGACGTGGGGCGAGCTGCTGACCACCAGCTTTGCCGGATCGGGCAGGCGGATGTCTTGCGGATCGCTCATCGGCTGGGGGTTGTCTTGGGGTTGTGTTGTCATTTCTTTGCGCTTTCGGCGCGTCGGCGGGCGATAATTTCGGCCTTGGCGCGTTTAAGGTGCTGTACGAGTGGGCGGTTTGCGGGACAGACGTAGGCACAGCAACCGCATTCAATGCAGTCTGTGGCGTGGGTATTTTCGGCCTGCTGGAAGTCTTCGTTTTCGATTTGGACGCTCAGGGTTCCGGGCAGTAGGGCCATGGGGCAGGCGTCCACGCAGCGACCGCAGCGGATGCATGCTTCGGAGGTGAACTGATGGATTTCGTTTGGCGCCAGCATGAGGATGCCGCTGGTGGCTTTGACGACGGGGATGTCAAGTGAGTATACGGTCATCCCCATCATGGGGCCGCCGACAATGAGCTTGGCGGGATCTTCCCGGACTCCGCCCGCCAGGGCAATGGCTTGCCGGAGGGAAGTGCCGACGCGCAGCCGCCAGTTGCCGGGGTTGATTACCGGGGTGCCGGTGATGGTGGTGACGCGTTCGTATAGGGGTGTGCCGTGCAGGATCGCGTCGCAGGCCGCGGCGCAGGTGCCGATGTTTTGGACGACCACGCCCACGTCCATGGGCAGTCCGCCGGTGGGGACCTTGCGTTTGCTCACGGCGTAGATCAATTGTTTTTCCGCCCCTTGCGGGTAGCGAACCGGTAGTGCGACTACTTCGATGTCGAAGGTTGCGGCGCGCGAGCGCATGATGTCGATGGCGTCTGGCTTATTGTTTTCGATGCCGATCACGACGCGGTCCGCGCCCAGGATGCGCGCCATCATGCGAGCACCGGTCAGGATGCGTTCCGGCTCTTCGAGCATCAGTCGGTGGTCCGTAGTCAGGTACGGTTCGCATTCCGTGCCGTTGAGCACAAGCAGGTCGGTGGATTTGGCCGGCGGCGGGGAGAGTTTGACCAAGGTTGGGAAGGCGGCGCCGCCCATGCCGACCAAGCCCGCGTCGCCGATGCGCTGCTTCAGCGTGTCGGGGGGTGCGGTTTCCCAGTCCGGGATGGGGGCAAGCTCTTCGGCGTCGGTGTCTTGCCCGTCGGCTTCGATTTCGACGGCGGGAATTTTCGTGCCTGTGGGGCCAAGGCATTCGGTGACGGCTTTGATGGTGCCGCTGGTGGGGGAGTGGATGGCGGCCGAAACGAACCCGCCCGGATCGGCCAGTCGCTGGCCGCGCAGCACGGTATCCTTTTTGTCGACCAGCAGTTTGGGTGGCGCGCCGATGTGTTGATGCAGCGGGACGGTATAGGTTTCGAGCAGGGGGGCTTCGCGTATGGGTTTGTCTGCGGACAGGTGCTTGTTGTCCGGCGGATGGATTCCGCCGGCGATAGGATGGATACGCTCAGGCATTAACGAGGTCCTCCGCGTGTTCTCGGCGTGCGGGCTTGGGTTCCGCGCTCGTGGGATCGCTTGTGCCGCTGTTTGTCGGGTTGGCGGGTTTGAGGCAGCCGGTGGGGCAGACATCGGCCAGGGACGGATCGATGGGGGGATTCTCGTAGTTGACGCGGGCCAGCATTCCGTCCATCGTCATTTGGTCGTCGTCGACGGCCTTTACGCATTTGCGGCAGGCGATGCAGGAGACCTCGCAGACCTTTTTGCACTGCGCACCCTTTTCCGGGGAATTGCAGTAGACGTGCACAGCGGATTGGCGGGAGCCCATGGTGATCAGGTTGCGGGGGCAGGCGGGGACGCATTTGCCGCAGCCAGTGCAGATTTCCGGATGGACAATGGCCAGGCCGGCGCGCATCTCAATGGCGTCAAACGGACAGGCGCGAGCGCAGGAGCCCAAGCCTAGGCAACCATGCACGCAACCTTTTCCGCCGCCGCCGATGAGGTTGGCCGACCGGCAGTCGTTCACCCCGTTGTAGGCGGCGCTCCACGTGCTGTCGCTGCCGCCGCCGCAGCGTACGACGGCGACTTTGCGCTCGCGGGCGCCGCCGCTGAGCCCCAGTAATGCGCTGATCGCCGCAATGCCTTCGGGATCGTTCACCGGACAATCGGAGGGCTCGGCTTCGCCCTCGGTTACCGCCCGCGCGAAGTCCGCACAGCCTGCGAAGCCGCAAGCGCCGCAATTGGCGCCGGGCAGAAGCCCCTCGACCTCCTCGATGCGCGGATCGGTCCGGACAGCAAAAATCCGGACCGCTATGCCGATGACCAACCCGAGGACGAGCCCCATGATCAACAGAGTAAGTACTGCTTGCATTCGTGTCCTTTGTTTAAAAAAAGTTTGGGGTGCCGCGGTCAGCCGCCAAGACCGGCAAACCCCATGAAAACCATTGCCAGGATGCCCGCGGTGACCAGCGCGATCGCCGGGCCGCGGAAGACTTCGGGAACTTGGGCCAAATCCAGTTTCTCGCGCAGGCTGGAAAATAAAATCAGCGCCAGGGCGAAACCGACGGCGGAGGCGAAACCAAAGACTGTGGACTTGAGGATGCCGTAGTTGTTGTTCACCGCCAACACGGCGGCGCCCAGTACCGCGCAGTTTGTCGTGATCAGCGGCAAATAAATGCCCAGCGAACGGTACAACGGCGGGCTGAGCTTCTGCAGTGAAACTTCAACCAGCTGCACCAGCGACGCGATCACCAGGATGAACACAATCGTGCGCAGGTACAGCAAATCCATGGGAACTAAGATGAAACGGTAGAGCGCCGCGGTCACCGCCGAAGCCAGAGTCAGCACGAAAAGTACCGCTCCGGACATGCCGATGGCGGGACCCAACCGCTTGGAAACGCCCAAAAACGGGCAGATCCCCAGAAATCGGGTTAAAACCAGATTGTTGACAAGGATGGCCCCGACAACGAGCGCAAAATAACCCTGTCCTTCCATGGCGTCTCTCCTGGTGGAATGATGATTGCGGGCGCGCCCGGTCTGCCCGCCGGCTCGTGCGGAGTTCGCAAGCGGCACCGACACCCGCATGGTTTTCGGCTCAAAACAACCGTATACTGTAACGCTTTTATGCTTTTTGGCAACTATTGGCAACGACCCTGAATCCGCGAGAAAAGTGCGAACCAACCCGCCTCCTCTCTCGCCAGAGAAAGGCAAATCCAAACCAGGTAAGATTTCGGGGTTATCCCGGCGCAACTTCAGAACTTCAGAGATCTTGATCTGGCGGAAAACTTCGCGGTACCAAATTTGGTTTCGGGCTGAAAGCCCGGTCCAATGCCAGCCCA
>JBMCIU010000153.1:0-4887 GCA_048616755.1 Verrucomicrobiota bacterium | reverse complement strand
CGTCGGGGCGCCGGCCTCTACTTAGTACAGGGCGCGGCCTCCCGCGCCCGGTCCCGCCGGTCGTCGGGGCGCCGGCCTCTACTTAGTACAGGGCGCAGCCTCCCGCGCCCGGTCCCGCCGGTCGTCGGGGCGCCGGCCTCTGTTGAGTACCGGACAGGGGGATCAATGCTCAAGTTCCTCTTCGGGGAACAGCATGGCGGAGCTGAATTCCATCTGAAATTCCGGATCCATGGACAAGTCGACATGACTTGCGGTCTCCGCAATCTCGTCGGCTTCGCGTCGATGGGGCCGGGAGAGCAGGACCAACCGTGCGCCCATGCTGGCGGCATTGCCGACAAAGCGCACTTTGCTAACCGGGATTTGCGGCAGGATGCCGATGCGCCGCGCGTTGCTGCGCCGGATAAAGTTTCCGAACCCTCCTGCCAACAATACCTCGTCGATGTCGTCTTCAGTCAATCGCGCTTGCCGCATCATGATGGCGATTCCGGCGCGGAGCGCGCCCGCGGCCAGTTGCAGCTCGCGGATGTCCTTCTGGTGAAGGTAAATGGGTTCCCCGGTCCGGCTTTCCTCGCCGGCGGCCACCAGGAAGCTCACCGATCCGTCCTCCTGCGGCTGCAGGCGGGCGGCCAAGCGCTCGTCGACGGCGGTCGGCAACTCATCCACTGGCAGGATCCTGCCAGTAATGTCCAGGACACCGAGGCGCAGCATGGCCGCGGCCAGATCGATTAGCGCCGTCCCGCAAATTCCGGACGGCATGGTGTTGCCGATAACATTGTACTGGATATCGCCATCGCGGACGACCACTTTTTCGATGGCGCCGTCGGTCGCTCGCATTCCCGCTGCAATGCGCGCTCCCTCGAAGGCCGGCCCGGCGGCCGTGGACGTGCAGAGCAGTTTTCCTTGGTGAGCCAGCACGATTTCCCCGTTTGTGCCGATGTCGATCAGAATGCGCGTGCCGTCCTGGCGGTGCAGTCCGCAGGCGAGGATTCCCGCCACGGTATCCCCGCCCACAAAGCCCCCGATATTCGCAAAGACGTACAGGCAACCGTTCGGATGGATGCGCAACCCCACTTCGTCCGAGTTCAAAAACAACGCTCGGTTGTACGCGGAGGGAAACGGCACCTGCCCCAGCGCCCCCGGTGTGATCCCGCAGAACAGGTGCTGCATAGTGGTATTGCCCGCCAAGGTAACCTCGTACACCTGCTCGACGCTGATGCCATGTTTCTCGGCAAGCTGGCAAATCAAATCGTTGACCGTGCCCACGACATCCGCCTGCATCTCGCCGACCGATGCCGGATTGTCGCGCGCCTGGCTGATGCGACTGATGACGTCGTCGCCGCGCGAGACCTGCGGATTCATGGCCGCAGCCACCTCAACCAACTGCCCGCTGGCCAAGTCCAGCAACGAAACTACTATCGTCGTGCTGCCCAAGTCCACAGCCGCTCCGAACACACATTCGGTGGTGTCCCCACCCTCGAACGTGACCAGTCGGCGGTTGCACTCGCAAACCACCGCCGTGCCTTTGAAATCACCCTCCCGAAGAACAACCGGCAGATCGCGCAGCCCGTTCAGATGTACCGTCACCGCCCCAATTGCCCGCTCCAAGCGCTTCAAGTCCGAGATGTCGTCGCCGAAATCAGGTTCGGGAAGCTCCACGTAGCGCTTCCAAATCGACGGTTCCAAGTCCACCTCCTGCGCGTCGCTGTCCGTCAAAATCCGCGACTGGGTTTCGAACAGAGACGTCACCGGCACCTCGATCACGCAATCGTCCGTCACCGTAGCCTGGCACCCCAATCGCGCGCCGCGCTTCAGTTCCTCCTCGCTGAAAAACGCACGACACGCCTCCGTCGGCGCGCAATTTCCCGAGTGAACATTCACCCGACATTTGCCGCATTTGCCCTGCCCGCCGCACGGACTCTGCAACAACAGCCCCGCGCGCGCCGCAGCCTCAAATACCGTTGTCCCAGACAATACGAACACCGTCCGTCCGCTGGGTTGAAATACAATCTTCTTCTCTACGCTCATTGCTGTACCTACTAGGGTTTGATGAATCAAACAATTGATAGGCCACAGCATAACCGCCCTAAGAAAGCAGTCAACCGCGATTGCTCACACGGGATCAGGCTTCCTGGATCCGCGCCAAATCCCGGTACTGTTTTTTGAGGATTTCGGCGGAGTTGTGCAACCCCTTCCGTTCGTCCTCCTCCAGGGGCGCGTCGACAATGCTGGATACTCCGTTGGAGGTGAGAACACACGGCACACTGAGGCACACGTTCTCGAGTCCGTACTGGCCGTGCAGGGGGCTCGACACGGTCAGAACACTGCGGTCGTTGCGCAGCACGGCCCCGACAATGCGCACCAGGGCCAAGCCGACCGCGAAATAGGTGGCCCCCTTGTAATCGATGATATGATAGGCCGAATCGCGCACTTGCTGCAGGATTTGTTGCTGCTGCTTCTCCCAATCGCAGCAGTTTCCGCACTGCGGGCAGAAATCGCCAACCGCCACCCCGGAGATATTCGAGATCGACCAAGCGGCAATCTCGCTGTCGCCGTGCTCGCCCAGGATATAGGCATGGACATTGGAGACGTTGACCCCCGAACATTCGCTGATTAGATAACGGAAGCGCGCGCTGTCCAAAACCGTTCCCGAGCCGAAGACGCGTCCGTCCCTCCATCCGGAATGCTCAATGGCGATGCGCGTGAGCACATCCACCGGATTGGTCACCACAACCACCACCGCCTTCGAACCGCTGCCGACAATCTCGTCCATGATGCCGCGAACAATGCCGGCGTTTTTCGACAACAAATCCAAGCGCGACTCGCCCGGTTTTTGGCCGGCGCCGGCCGTGATGACAATCACCGTGGCATCCGCGTAGTCCTTGGAGTCGCCGGCGCGCAACCTCACCGACGGCACATACGGCAAGCCGTGCGCCAAATCCAGAATCTGTCCCTCGGCCAGCTCCCGGTTTATGTCGTTAAGAACAATTTCGTCCGCCATGCCCTCGCGAATGAGCGCGTAGGCGAACGTCGCCCCCACCGCACCGGCCCCGACAACAACCACCTTTCTCGACGTTCGATTATGCAAGTCGCTCATTATGGCCTCCAGCTAGATTTGGTCGGAACCGTTCAGTTCAAACTCCACCGCATCGGCTTCGCGCGCCATCGACTCGACAATACTGTAGAAATCCTGCGGCCCCAGGTCCTCGGTAGCGACCCGGTAGCGCATCACGACCGAGCGCACGTCGTCGGCGTTGCGGTCGATGGTAAACGCTCCGTACGGCATTGTGACATTGTGCCGATAGATGATATCCTGAGCCTCCTTGGTTGCCTTCCCGCATTCGCTGTAGAAAGTGGCGAGCTGTCGTCCTCTCGCATCGACCTCGTCAAAGCTGAGCAGCAACTGGTGATGCCGGCCCGCTTCCAAGGGCACATCCAGGCGCACATAGCCTTCCTCCTCGGACACTTCGACTTTGCTTTCCTCCAGCGCTGAGCGCGCAAAGGCAACCGCTTCGTCATCGGTCAGTTGCTCCTGGGTTCCCTGTTCCAGGGATTCCCCCCGGATGATCTTCTCCCAGTCGTCGGGTTCGACGCCCACATCGTCTCTTCCGGTGATTTCCTGGAGCGCGCGCATGGCGTCGGGACGCAGATTCTGCTCTTCCTTCATGATGCGCACCAGTTCCGGGCACGCGTCCTCGTATTTTGCCTCGGCCAAAAGCGTGATCGCCGCCCAGCGCATATTTGTGGGGCGCTCCCTGTCCGCCACCAGCTTGAGCAACTCGGGTGCGGCTTCCGACAAACGGTCGCGCAACGCTTCACGCGCCTGATGCCGAGTTTCATGATTCGCCAATGCCTCAATCAATTTCTGGATGGATGCCGCCATGGTTCTATCTCCGCTTGAAGTTCTTGTTCGTGCTCGACTGTGCCGCCGTACCGCTTAGGCGGATTATGATTGCCCGAATATACCCGGCGGTTACACCGTCTCCAGCAGCCAATCGCCAATGTTGCGGTTGTCCCAGTCGAACTCGACTCCGACCAGGATAATGTCGCGCGGGTCGTCGCGGTAGCCGGCAGCGTATTGCTTGTCCTTGATCTGCTGCATGGCTTCGGCGGCGGCGCCGCGGAGCTTGAATTCGAAGATGTAAACGCGGTCGGCGGTCCGAACGACCGCGTCGATGCGCCCCAGGCTGGTTTTGACCTCCGCGTCAATCATAGCGCCGATCAGTTTGAACACGGTAAAGAAGATAACTTGATAGTATTTCTCCTTTTGCTCGACGATGTCGTAGGGCACGTTGTGAAAGAAGGTCTTAAGGTGCTCGAGCATGGCGTCCACGTCGCCGGTTTGCAGCGCTTGGACGATCCGTGTCAGTGCGCTGTCGGCCTCCTGCATTTCCAGGTCGGCAAAGGTGCTGGCTACCGCCATGCTCAGCGACTCTTCGATCTCGAAATTCGGGAACCCCAGCGTGTATTGCCGCCGCCGCCCCTGTGTGACAGCGCCCTTGATCGTCAGGTACCCGGTCTGGAACAGCAGCGGCAGCGAGTGAAGCTGGCCGGGTTCGTACACCGAAAACGCGTCCTCGGGAGCGGTCAAATCGCCCAGATCTATTGGCTTGCGCTTGAGCAGATCGAGCAGGAAGGTCGGCGTGCCGGTTTCGAACCAATAGTTCTTAAATTCCTCGTTGATGAAGCATTTCATCAGTGAAACCGGATTGTAGACCGTCGGCGCTTTCTGGTGGAAATTGTAGCCGTTGTACCAGACTCGCAACTCGTCAAGTGTTTCCGCTACGCTCTTGTCCAGCGTGTGCGCCAGGCGTTCGATGTAGTCCGGGAAGTTCGCTTCCACCTCTTCCTGCGTATAGCCGAGCAGCGTCGCCGCTTGCCGAGCCATGG
>JBMCIU010000152.1:0-4900 GCA_048616755.1 Verrucomicrobiota bacterium | reverse complement strand
AAGGCAACGCCGTTCGAGGTCAAACCACGCCAAGAGATCAAGAGTTCTGAGGTTGAAAGCCGGAACCATGCCCAGCCTAGGGCTCGCAGCCCTGCGGATAGATGTCAAAACTTGGGTTCAGGTTCGCAGGAGCATAAAATTGGCGGGATCCAGGAAGGTGTCCAGAACTTTTGCCGCATCCAAGCAGTGATGGGGCTCGGCTGCGGAGTTCGCAGTGGTTTGGTAGAGCGCTTCGAGCTTTTCGCCGTAGGCGCGCAGGCTGTAGTGGTTACGGACCCGCTCGCGGTTGTCCGCCACCGCACGGCAGCGCACGGCTTCGGCGGGTGCGAAGATGGTTTCCCGGAGTTTGCGCTGCCACTGTCGGTCGGTCTGAAGTTTGTGCAGGGCGGACATCTGCATTGGTTCGTTTAGGCGGCCGAAGTCGACAAGGCCGCCATCCCGCACGGCGGCGGCCATCGCTTGGTCTACGGCGGTCGATTCTAAGTCGCGGTTGTAGCTGCGCCAGGATTTTTGCATTTCGCGGGCGAGAGCGTCTTTCAGCGTGTCCTCGCCCACCCACTCCAGCGGCACGTCCAGACGGGAGTAGAGCATGCCGAGGTCGATATCGTGGTCCTTGAAGTCACGGGTGATTTCCGGCAAGTCGCGACCGATCACAGGAGTTTCGGTTAGCCAGGGTTCGAGGAAGGCGAGTCCAAAGCCTTCGCCGACGCTGGTAGTGGCGGCGAAAGCGGCACTGGCGAGCACCTGCGGAAACGCGAGTTTGGTTTGCTCGGCGAAGTTAAATGTCGCGGGCAGGTTGGCGTCGTGCGCGAAGCGCACCCATTGCTCGTAGATTTGCCGCGCATCGGGATTCTTCGGCGCCAGGGTAACGGCAAATCTGCAGTTCGGTTCGGCTAGTGTCCAGAGCAGAAATTCACCGAGGTTTTTGCGTCGAATGGCCCGCGTGGGGTAGACGATGAAGTCGGTTTGGCGCGGTGTCGCGCGCGGCTGCGTATCCTCAAAAAAGACGGTATTGGCGAGCACATGGCATCGTTTCTCGGTCAGTCCGGCAGCGCTCAACGCGCGCGCATCCCGCTGATTTAGAAGGGCATAGTGCACTCTTCCCCCGGACGGATACAGGCAATTGATCTCCTCGTCGGGGGCCAGTTGCCGCAGGCCGTCGCGGAGGAAGCGGTAATTTTCCGGCCGGCCGTCTTCGGCGAAGTCGTGTGCCTGAAGCAGCAGCGGTGCCTGCTCGCGAGCCAGAAGATGCACGGCGTGGGTGAGAGCGGGATTCTTCCCGAGTCCGTGATTGTGGACATGCCAAACGTCCGGCGCACCGCCGAGCGCGCGACCGGCCGCATCCTTCAAACGGCGAAGCAGCTCGACGGAATCAACAGTCTCCGCGGAGTTTGCCGAGTTCGCGTACTCCAACCCGGGAACCACCTTGACGGCCAGATTCGCAGGCATGGATTCGGCGGGCGGCTCGCCGACGAGAACCGCCAGGCGAACCGCACGGTCGCGGAGCGCTTCCGCGGCATTGGCGACTACGCGGGTGATGCCGCCGCCGCGCAGATGATGATGAACGATGGCTATGCGGAGCATGGGTTAACGGGAAAAAGGGCTTCGAAAACGTGTCTGTCGATGACGGAGCGGCGGCGTTTTCACGCGATTGGGGAGCTGGATCATGCGTCGGCCTCCGGATTGACGCCGAATTTTTCTCGATAGGCGGGAATGCTGATCATCGGGGGGCGTTCCTCCTCGCGGATATCCTGCTGGACCTGTTCGAACGTGCTTTCCACCGCTTGGAACTGGCGGAGAGTATGGCTGAGTTCGGGGAGCCCGTGAATCACCCCGAGAGCCTGGAGTCGATTGAGAAACGTTTGCAGGATGCCGAAGGACATCTTGCCCAGCGAGCGGGTGTCCTGATTGCGATGGACACGCTGATCCAAGTCGGTTTGTCCGAAGGCGCTCATTCCCCATTTGTTGTAGACGTCGATAAGGTGGGAGGTCTCCACGCCGTATCCGACGGGAAATGGGATTTGCTCGAGGACTTCGCGCCGAACGGCATATTCGCCCGACAGAGGCTGGATGATGGCGGACAGTTCCGGGAAAAACAACGAGAACATGGGGCGCACGAGAATCTCCGTCACACGACCTCCTCCCGAAGGACGCACCCCATGGGAAAACGCCAGAGGACGGTCGTAGAACGCTTTGACGTATTTCATTTCCCGGTTGTGGATCAGGGGGGCGACCAGGCCGGTGGCAAAACGGGGATGAATATTCTTGATGTCGGCGTCGACGTAGATGATAATGTCGCCGGTAAGCTGATACACCGCCTTCCACAGGTTTTCGCCCTTGCCGCGTTTGAACCCCTGCTCCGGGAGAATGTCGGCGGACAGGTACGTGTCCGCTCCAAACGAAGAGGCCACCTCGAGGGTGCGATCTTCCGAACCGGAGTCAATGACCGCGATCTCGTCCAGCAGCGGGTAGCGGTTGACCAACTCGGAGCGGAAAATGACAATCTCCTTGCCAATGGTCTTTTCCTCGTTGAGCGTCGGAATGCAGAGAGACACCTTCAGCCCCTGCCGCTCCTTCTCGGCAACGAGCCGCTTCATGTCCCAGAACGTGGAGTGATGAAAGGTGTTGGTTTGCAGCCACTGATCAATCTTCATTGCAGCATCCTTTGTCGGCGGCCTGCAGAATGGCCAGGAGTTGGGCCAAGCCCTTGAACATGGGATCGATGAATATGGTTTCGTTGACGTCGTTGAGGTTTTCCCCCTTCGTCAATCCCAGCGTGATAGCGGGAATATGCCGGTCAATAAACGCGGACAATTCCGATGTGCTTGGCCCCAGCATGGGCTGAATCCCCAATTCGGAGAGCACCTTTCGCGCCGTTACGGCCAAGGGGTGCCGGAAGCCGATGCCGCCGGGCTCGCGCCGCGCGTACTGGTCCACGACGACATCCACGCCCGCTTCCGCGGAGACTTCGGCGGCAATGTCCTGAATCTGGTCGTCCAAATCGCGGACAATCTCTTCGGATTCACTGCGCAACTCGAAGCGCAATTCAGCGTTGCGCGCAATGGTGTTGAACGATCCGCCGCCGCTGATCGACCCCAGGAAGATGTGTGTCTTTGGCCGCCGCGGCAACGGAATCTCCTGGATGCGCGTGATCACTTCGTTGAGTGTCACTATGGCGCTGGAGGCGCCGAACCGCGTCCAGTCGTACTGTTCCGGGATGGTGCATGTGACCTCCCCGCGGAGCATGCCGATGGAGGAATGACTAAGGCGGCCAAGCTGAACACCCTCAATGCAGATTCCAGTTTGAATGGGCATGCTGTTGTTGCCCAGAAAGAAGCGCAGCCCCTCAATATTGCCGCGCCCCAAACTGCGCACGCCGCCCAGCAAAATCAGGTCCGAACGAAAGTGAATGCCGAGCATTTCCAGAAGTGTCGGCAAAGACGCCAAAGTGGCCACACCCAAACTGTTGTCCGCGACGCCGGGACCCACTACCGAATCGGATTGCACGGACACGGTATGATCGACTTTGCGGCTGAAAATGGTGTCGGGATGCGCGACCAACAAAATCGAGCTGGTTCCGTCTGTTCCCGGCAGCACTCCGACGCCGTTGCCAACTTCGTCGGTCGAGCAGTTCTGCATGCCGCATTCGCTGAATCGCTGCATGAGAAATTCGATGCGGTCGCCCTCGTCGAATGTCGGCGCCGGAATCTCGCCGAGCATGACCAGGTTGCCCAAGATCACGTCGCGTGTTTCCTTTACCCGTTCGACAAGGTCCGGCAACGCGTCAAGAATCAACTGCCGTTCCTGTGATGAGTTTTGTGCCATAATGGGCCTCTTGGTTGCAGCCGGCTACCGGACGGATACCCGCAAGTGTCGCGGATTTGGGCAATACTATAGACCAACCCCCGCTAATGTCGAAACAGGTTTGATCCTTTCACGGCACGGAATCCCGCCGTGCCGGCCCGTGTGCCGGAACAATTCTTCGGGTGCTGCCGGGTGCTGCTTGTATCCGTGCCCGTCCGTGCCCCTACCCTCCGCCTATCGCCCTACTCACGTGCGGAACCGGACTCCGGCGGCGCAGGCAGTTCGACGGGGCCGATGGTGCGGCTTCGCACGCCCACTCGAATTCCCTGCAAAGCCGGCACATGCTGATAGCGAAAAAATGTTCGTTGCGCGAGTTCCTCGCGATACAGCTGCTGACGGGTTATAACCTGCCAGCCCGCATCCCCTTTGGCTTCCTCGACCCAGCAGATGTCGATGCTGTGAACGCTGCCCTTGAGGGGCGCGCCGCTTTCCGCCACGGCCGGTCCAAGCCGCATTTGCTGGAGAAAGACGGCGCAGCGTTGGTCGGCGGATTCGAGGCGTTCAAACTGTTTGGCGTCAAAAAACGCTTCCCAGGCGACTGCCCCGGGCCCTTTTGCCGTGAGACTGGCACGAATTTCGGCCAGCTGTTTTTCCGCGGCCGCCATGTCCCGGCTCTCGCCCAGCATATCGACGCCCTCCCAGAGCATCATCGAGTCCTCGTCCAAAACAACAAGATCATAGTGATCGGGCGGCAAGGCGGCAAATACGGCGCGCTTGCCATCGTTTTCCAGCCGCGCCTTAAAAGGCTTAAAATCCGCTCGCTCGGATTCCTCCGTTCCCTTGCGGGAATACCGGTCTTTGCGGTAGCGCCGCCCGTAGGCAATCACCAGGGTCGGCGTGCGGTCGGCAAATTCGACGATCAATCCGCCCCGGTACTGGTCGGCGAGCGTGTCGGCATCAGTGTACAAATACGTGCCCACCCGCACGCCCCAGCCGGGCAAAGCGCACAACAATACCATAAGCAACAAAACAAAACGGACTGACCAGTGATGAATGAACATGCCTGTGGTCTCCTGTGAGACTGGTTTCAGTGTTC
>JBMCIU010000151.1:0-4916 GCA_048616755.1 Verrucomicrobiota bacterium | reverse complement strand
CCGAAGGCAACGCGTTCATCAAGCCAGAGCGTCATTGCAAAATGTCGGACGGGCAAGGATCGTAAGGGGGATGCGGCGCCCGCGGAATTCGCATGCCGCCGCCCAGACGGATTTCCGGAGCATCTCGACAATCAAAGCGCAGCACCGGACACACCTCGTCCGGCGGCGTTTCCGGCAATCCCGTCACCGTCACCTTGCCTTCAGTTTGGCAAAATTCGCATGATCTCTCGCCCCCCTCGCCCAACAGGGAGACCGCCTTCACGCAGGTGTTCAACCCGGCGATAGTCAGTTCGGTTCCAGGCCAGTAGAGCACCCACTGGTAGAGCGACTTATTCCGCAAACTGCGAGGACCAAGATCACTCCAATCGCCGTTGTGGCCCTCGCGGCTCATCAGCCCAAACGTAAACGGATCAGTGTCGAAAACGGCCTCGCCGCACGTGTCCAACCACCGTCCGACGCGCCGCAGAATTTGTACGGACTCGGAGGGGATCGAGCCATCGCCGCGCGGACCAACGTTAATGAGCAGGTTGCCTTTGCCCGCAGCAGCCGCGGACAGCAACTTGACCACGCCCGCGGGCGACTTCCAGTTGTGATCGCCGCGGTGGAACCCCCAGTGATCGTTCAAAGTAATGCATGCCTCCCAGGGACGCCAAGGAGTCGGGGCCGACATGTGTCCCTCGGGCGTGCCGAAGTCGCCGGGCAGACCGTTGCGTCCGTTGAACAGCAGGTGCGGCTGAATGCCGCGGGCCATGGCATTCATCTCGAGCGCCTTCCAGCCCTCGGCATTGAACGGCCACCAACCGTCGTACCACAATACGTCGATGGGATTGAAGCGCGTGACCAACTCGCGTATCCGCGCATGAGTGTTGGCAATAAATTCCTCATACGCGTCGCGGCTTTCCAAGGCCTGCACCGCGTCCGGCTGATCGGTCCAGTTGTTCAAACTGTGATACAGCGAAATCCGCAAGCCCCGAGCGCGAGCGGCCGCGACCAGTTCGGCAACCAGATCCCGACCGCAAACGGCTTTGGCATTGAAGTCGGACAGCTCAGTGTCGTACAAGCGAAAGCCCTCGTGGTGCATGGTCGTCAGATTGATGTAGCGCATTCCGCAGGCGACGGCCAAGTCGCATATGACCTCGGCATCGAATGCGCGAGGATCAAACCGCTCGGCCAAGCCGCGCATCTCGCCGGCGCTCAGCCGCTCCCGGTTCATTACCCACTCGCCCCGCTCGAGCATGCTGAACAAGCCGTAGTGGACAAACAAACCGTAACGGCTGTCGACAAATTGCCGCAGGGCGGACTCGTTGACCGGCGAAGCGGTCGGTGAAAATGACGGGGAAACCATAAAAAAACCTTTTTTTATTCCTTTAAAATAAGGGGCGCGGCCCCCCGCGCACGAACCCCGGCGTCGAGGGCGCCGCCAGATACTACGTACAGGGCGCGGCCCCCCGCGCACGATCAATGGCCGGTGAAAAGAACCGGCCTCGCCATTCGGCCAACGGCGGGGCTCGAGAGGACTCTCGCCCTCCAAACTTGGCTCGCATACCATGGTGCAGCCCCAAAAAATCACAAGCCGAATCAGGCTAAAATCAGTAACTTCAGGTTACCCGTTCTGACGGCGTTACTTCCGCCTTCAGAAAAAAATTTTTGAAACGACTTGTCATTTTGGGAAAACACCCGTATGTTTAGGGGAAAATAGGAGCACATAGGAGCGATTAGGTGAATAACGGCGATACAAAGGAACATCAGGAACGCTGTTTTCTGGGCCGCCACGAGTGTTCGGTGGATGCTCAGCGTCGGCTGGCTGTGCCGAGCAGTTGGCGCGGCGACGGCGCCTGTTTCTATTTATTGCCGGGCCGCGGGCACTCCATTCAGATGATTCCGGACTGGAGCTTTCAGTCGCTGGTGGAGAAGCTTCGCAAGGTTTCGTTTGCCGACGGGCAGGCTGCCCGGGCGTTGGCGCAGATCGGCTCAATCGCCCAGGAGGTCAGGTGCGACAAGCAGGGTCGCATCACCCTTAGTCCCGACTTAGTCAACTACGCGGGGCTGAAGGGACGAGCGCTGCTGCTTGGCTCGGTGACCTTCGCCCAGATTTATGCGCCCGAGACATGGCAGGACCAACAGATGAGCACCGACGCGTGCCTGGATGTCATCCAACGAATCCAGGAGCAACCCGACGACTTAACCAACATCCTGCGCACGGCGGCAGGAAACTGAGCGACGATGACAATGTTTGCGCATCAACCTGTTCTACCCAAGGAAGTGCTGCGATACCTCGCACCCGCGCACGGGACGAGGTTCCTGGACGGCACGACCGGCGGAGGAGGACACGCGGAGCTGCTTCTGCAGCACCAGGCGCAGGCGTTCGTATTGGGGCTGGACTGTGACGAGGAGGCCGTCACAGCCGCCCGCGAACGCCTGCACCCCTTCTCGAACCGCTGCGAGGTTCGGCGCGACAACTACGCGAACTTTCGCCGCCATGCCGAGGATCTCGGCTGGGACGGCGTCGACGGAATTCTGCTGGATTTGGGGGTGTCGAGCCACCAGATCGATACGCCCGGACGCGGGTTTTCGCACCGCCGCGACGGACCGTTGGACATGCGGATGGACCGTCGCGAAAGCCGCACGGCCGCCCGCATCCTGAACCGCGCCAAACAAGAGGAGTTGGAACGCATTTTTCGCGAGTACGGCGAAGAGCGTCGAGCACGCGCCCTGGCTCGGGCCGTGGTACAACGCCGGGCGGAACGGCCATGGGCGCGGACCGCGGAGCTGGCGGAACTTGCCGAGCGCGTGGTCGGACGCTCGCGTCACGGCCCGCCGCCGGCGACGCGCTCTTTCCAAGCACTGCGGATTGCGGTCAACGACGAACTGCGGGTTCTGCAGGACACCTTAACCGCCATGATTGAGTTTCTGAATCCTGGCGGTCGGCTGGTGGTGATCTCTTTCCACTCCCTGGAGGACAGAATCGTCAAACGCAGCTTTCGCCACGAAGCCGCGCAATGCATCTGCCCGCCCGGCCTGCCGGAATGCCGATGCGGCAAAATCTCGCGCGTCACCGTCCTGACGCGCAAACCCGTGCGCCCGAGCGAAGAGGAAATCGCGCAAAATCGCCGCGCCGCGCCCGCGCGCCTGCGGGCGGTGGAAAAAAAGGACCTACAGGCATGAACCTAACACGCACACGAACGGTCACCCGCGCCCAGGGGCTATCAGAACCCCGGCAAAAAACGCCACTTACAGATTCCATAAAAGGAGACAAACCATGCTTTCTCTAACCGACGCCCAACGCCCCCCCCAAAGCGCCTATGGAATGGCGAGACGCAATTCCGAAGTTCAACCGCGCCGCATTCCATGGCGCGCATTTGTCCTCCTTGTGCTGACCGCCTGCATCGCTCTCGCCTTCGCCTGGCTGCGCAGCGGCCTGCAGGAAGTCTCGCGCGAGCTGCAGATCCAGCAGCGCAAACTGGTTTTGCGCGGCGAGGAACTCGACAACCTCCTGGTTCAGGCGGAATCCTTTCGCAGCGGCGACTACATCCTGGCAGAATGCCGGGAACTCGGCCTGCACCCTCCCCTGCCCGGCCAAGTCCGCCGCATTAATCTCAAAGAGCCGAGCGCACCAACCTTAAACGGCGCGGAAGAAGCGCTGTTCGCCAGCTCCGAAGAATCATCAGACTCTAGCCGAACCCCGTAACAGGAAACCGTGAAGGCATGCCCCGCGACGTCTACATAGCCAGACTGTCGGTGTTGATCCTCCCCCTGCTGGTGTGGACCGGCGCACTGACCGTTCATCTCCATCACCTTCAAATCGTCCGTCACGAGGAATTGCTGACCAAGGCCGGCACCCGGTACACCGCCAGCACTACTGAACGAAGCGGCCGCGGCAAAATTCGCGATGTCGGCGGCAATCTGCTGGTCGGCAACCTTACCTGCCGCGACATTCTTGCCGAACCCTGGCGAATGGACGAAGACCGCGACGCGGTCATACGCATTCTGGCGCGCGAACTGGACTTGGACCAAGCACGTCTGCGCGAACGCTTCGAGGAAGCCTGCTCACCCCGTCAACGCTACCCGTCTCTCCTGCTTCAGCGAGCGATCCCTCCCGATTTGGCAAAGAAAATTTCCCGTGCAAGTCTACCCGGCGTTGTGCTGACTCCGCGCGACGCGATCTCGCGCGACCAACTCACGGGACGCATTCAAGAACTGGTCAACTGGACCTCGTCCAACCGCGGCCCCAGCGACGTGTTTCTCCGCACCCGCGAACTTCGCGACGCCGAGGTGAGAAAGGAAACATTCGGGGTTCTTTCCGGATGGCTGGAACGCTCGAAGGCATCCCTGGAAACCCTCTACCAGCAATCCACCCGCCACCGAACGCGTCCGGTCGAAATCGTCGTCCAGCGCGACGTGCCCGTGCAAACGGCGAAACGCATCCGCGCATACCGGCATATACGGTTCACCCCCGCAGCCGCGGGCGACAACCTGGACCACACCCTCGACATTCTGAGCCGAGCATTGGAAATCCCCGTCTCCGAGTTGCGCAACAAAGTGCTTGACGCAAACGGCGCACCCAAAAAAGGAACCGTCCTGCTCGCCTCCGCCGTGCCCGGCAAGACCGTTGAGCGCATCCAAAACGTTCACCTCAAGGGAATATCGCAAGCCCGGTTCCTATCCGGTCTGCGCTTTCTTGAAAGCTCGCGCCGATACTACCCCAAGGGGTCCCTGCTGGCAAACATCATCGGCTTCACCAATGCCAATGCCAAGGGCGTAAGCGGGGTCGAAAAGCTGCACGACGAGACGATGCAGCCCCGCACCGGCCAGTCAAGCTACATCCGCGACCGCATAGGCGCCAAGGTCAACCTCCAAGACAATCATCGACAGGCCGCTGTTCCGGGCAGCGACATTTACCTCACCGTATCCGAGCC
>JBMCIU010000150.1:0-4918 GCA_048616755.1 Verrucomicrobiota bacterium | reverse complement strand
CTTCTCTCCCGGAACGGGCTACTCGTTGTTTTCTTCCGGGGTGGGGACGCGGAAGATGCCGAACAGGTCGGGATTCTCCAGCTCGGGATCCCGCCCGGAGAAGACCAGGCGAACGGGCGGGCCGTCGTCGCTCGCTTGGCTCAGCGCCGCATCCAAACGCAGCCGGGGCTCCGGTGTGCCTTCAGCAAACAGCTCGACGGGGATTCGAGCTTCGACGGAGATCGTCTCAGCCGTCTCGCTCCAACGGGCCTGAACCCCCTCGAGTTCCGGCACAATCCGGATGCCGCCCTGTTTGCTGAAACGCAGCATGACTTGACCTTGCTCGTCGTCGCGGCCGGCGCCATTCTCTCGGCTGGTTGGTTCGGAAGAAGCAGGCGAGACGCCGGTTGCAGGGTCGAGATTTTGGTCGGGCAGGAGGTCAACCGCGATGGCAAGTTCGGCCTGGGAATCCAAGTCGGAATCGGAGTGTTGGTCGTCGTAGATGCGAGCACCGATCAGGACGGCGTCGGCGGTTCGGCTGACGAACAGATTGGCGGAGAGGTCGGCGGGACCTTGCCAAGCATCCAGCCCTTCAACCACTTGGGACTCGTGGTTGAGAGAATATCCGCGTCCAGCCCACTCGGAGGGGTCCCCGTCCAAGACGATCTCGTCGTCGACAAGCTCGGCGACGCCGCGCATGCAGCACACGGGCGCGGCTTGTACGACTAGGGGGGATTCCCCGCCCGCGCCGTCTGGCGTGCTCATCGAAAGAACGAAGCGCGGACGAAAAAACTTAAGGGGGGACTCATCGTCGTTTTGGAAGCGAAAGACTTGACTAAACTCCTCGCCCGGCGCCAGCTGAAATCCGAGGATTTCCGGTTTCACGGGCACTTCTTCGTTGCCGAAATTCCAATCCGCGCGCACGTCCAAAGGGATATCAAGGGTATTTTGGAAGCGCACGGTTGTTTCGGAGCGCGGCCCGCAGACCGGAGTCACGGTCAAGCTCTGGACAAGGCGGTCTCGCTCCTCGCGGATTTGGAGATTGATTCGTTGAATATCGGAAACCGCGTCCGAGCGCAAAAGACTGACGGACGGGCCGTCGCGCCCCTGCGAAAACCAAACCGTGTCACCGGCTTCATCGCGCATAACAAAATGAGGCACAACGATGCACCGGATACCGTCGCGCATCGTTTCGCTTACTTCCCCCATTCTGCTAAATGCCAAGACGACGGTTCGCTCGCTTCCCGCCAATCGGCTCGTCAGTTCCGTCCACAACTCCGGCGAGGATCTCCATAAGGGACGGTCTGTCACCAAGAAAAGATCCCGTCGCCCGTTCTCGCGCGACCGCAAAAGGCGATTTAGACTCCGCGGCACATCCGCGTCGTATCCCGCAGCGCGGGAATCCAAAAGCAATATCGTTCCCGCATCGTTGTCGACCAAAACATCCCATCCGGGCTCGTCTGTCGGATTCGGCTCTGGCCAGAGAACAACCGGCGTCTCAACGTCCGCGGGCCCAAAATCGGCGGCGATATCATCGAAAACAAACTGTTTATCTTCGCCCAATCGAATGTTTGGCGGCAGTAGAATCAGGGCCGCACCAAGGCGAGCAGCGGCATCCATGCGTCGCCGAAGCACCCCGCTGCCGAGTTCGAGCGTAGCGGGCACAACCGCCACCGCAAAGGTGTTTGCGGGCAATCCGCTGGGCGCCAACGCCGGCATTGCTGGGCGCCGGTCATCGGGAGCCGTCGGCTTCGTCCCCGCCCCTCCCTGCGGCGGAGGGTCGGGCTTCGGAGGTTGGAAACTCTTTTGTTTTGGCGATCCGTCTACCAGTTCCGGCTTAACCTGAGGCTCGGCAGGCTGTTCCTGAGTAACGGAACGCCTGCGTGGCTGACCGTCTGCATCCGACGGTGTCGCCGCGTCGCCCGCTTCGTGCACCCCGTCCTCTGAAGGAGCAAGATCGGCTTGGCTCTCGGCAGCATCGTAGCCGGGCTCGGATTCAAGTATCCCTCCGTTAACTTGACCCCCCGAGGGACTGCCGGCAAACCGGCACCCCGTGCTCAGAAAAACGTACATGATTGCCAGACTGATAAAAAACCGGCGCATCGTGAAAAGTTGTCCTATCGTCAGCCCCCCCTTCGCTTCCGTAGCAATAAATCATCGAGACTGGGCAAACTGTATCGTTTGAACAGGCATTGGCAAGCGAACAACCATTGAAAAATCATATTTTTACGGTATTTTTCTCGCGGATTTCGTGTTAGCATTTCCAAGCCGGCCGAAGCTGCACAAGTTAATCGATGACCCGGTGTAGACTGGCCATTAATCTTTATTTTTAGACCGCGTAGGCACTATGAACTCCCGTCTTCCAGACCGTCAATCGACGGACTACCTGATTATCGGCTCGGGCATCGCCGGCCTCTCCGCCGCCCTGGAAGCGGCCGAACATGGCCGCGTTACCGTCATCACCAAAAAAAATGCCGACGAGTGCAATACCATGTACGCCCAGGGCGGCATTGCCTGCGTGATTGCCGAAGGCGACTCCTTCGAGGCGCACGTGCAGGATACCCTGCAGGCCGGCGCCGGTCTCTGCCACACCGATGTGGTCCGCAGCATAATCAGCCAGGGACCGGAACGAATTCGCCGGCTGATGGACTGGGGGGTTCGCTTTACCACGCGCCAAGAACTCGACAACTACACGCCCAAACCCGGCGAGCAACCCTACGATCTGGGCCGCGAAGGCGGACACAGCAAGCGACGCGTGCTGCACTCCGGGGACATCACCGGACGCGAGTTGGTGCGCGTGCTGCTTGAGCGCTGCCGCCGCACGCCCGGCATCACCCTCCTTGAGAACCACTTGGCCATCGACGTAATCTCCACCCGCCACGTCGAATGGCAGGGCGAAAACTGCTGCATGGGCGCCTATGTCATGGACTGCACCGACGACACCATCCACACAGTGCTGAGCAATTACACCATCCTGGCCACCGGCGGTTGCGGCAAAGCCTACCTGTACACCAGCAATCCGGACGTGGCCAGCGGCGACGGAGTCGCCATGGCCTATCGCGCCTACGCCGAAATTCGCAATATGGAATTCTATCAGTTCCACCCCACCATCCTGTATCATCCCAAAGCCAAATCCTTTCTGGTCAGCGAAGCCGTGCGCGGCGAAGGAGCGGTGCTTAAAGTTCTTCGCCGCGGCCAGTACCGCGAGTTCATGGACCAATACTCGGAACAAGGCAGCCTGGCCCCCCGCGACATCGTCGCCCGAGCCATTGACAGCGAACTGAAGCGCACCGGCCAGGAATGCGCCTACCTGGATATCCGACACAAGGACGAAGCGGTACTCCGCAAACGCTTCCCCAACATCTTCGCCACCTGCGAAAGCTACGGCATCAACATGGCGAAAGACCTCATCCCCGTGGTTCCCGCCGCACACTACTGCTGCGGCGGAGTCAAAACCGACATCAACGGCTTTACCGGCGTAAAAAACCTGTACGCCGTCGGCGAAGTGGGCTGCACGGGGCTGCACGGGGCCAACCGCTTGGCCAGCAATAGCCTGCTGGAAGCGCTCGTGGTCGCCCGCAACGCTATCCAACACACGCAAGGAATTTCCCCCGCCACGCCCACAGCCGAATTTTCCTTCGACGACGTGCCGGACTGGTCTTTCGGCAACGCCGTGGACTCCGACGAGCAAATCGTCATCTCCCACAACTGGGACGAAATCCGCCGCTTCATGTGGGACTACGTCGGCATCGTCCGCACCGTCAAACGACTCGAACGCGCGAAAAACCGTATCCGGCTGATCCGCCGGGAAATCGAAACCTACTACTGGAACTTTCTGCCCACTCCAGACCTGGTCGAGCTGCGCAACCTCGCCTCCATCGCGGAAATGATCATCGACAGCGCAGCGGCGCGCCGCGAAAGTCGCGGACTGCACTATAACCAGGACTACGCGACCAACAATACCCCCCCCGGAGTGGACACCGTCCTGCGCCGCCCCTCCAAAGCCGTCATCTGGAGCGAGGGCCAATACGAAAACAACGACCCCCAACAACAGAGCCAAGCCCAAGGAAACGCATGAATCGCTTTTCACCAATTTTCGAAAACTTCCCGCACATCGTCCACGGCGGTGACTACAACCCCGACCAGTGGCGCCACGCGCCGGAAATTATCAACCAGGACTTCCGCCTGATGCCGAAGGTCGGAGTCAACATCGTCTCGCTGGGCATTTTCGCCTGGTCCGCGCTTGAACCCGAAGAGGGACGTTTCGAGTTTGACTGGATGGACGACATCATGGACCGGATGGCCAAGATCGGCGGCGTGGTCGCCCTGGCGACTCCGACGGGCGCACGTCCCCCCTGGCTGGCGCACCGATACCGGGAAACCTCAAGAGTGACTTACGCGGGACTCCGCGAGCCGTACGCGGGCCGACACAACCACTGCTACAGCTCGCCCGTCCTGCGCGAGAAAGTCCGCATCATCAACGGCAAGCTCGCCGAACGGTACGCGCATCACCCCGCCCTCGGGCTCTGGCACATCTCCAACGAATACGGCGGCGAATGCTTCTGCGAGCACTGCCTGGCCGCATGGCACGACTGGCTGCGCGATAAGTACGGCACGCTCGACGCCCTCAATGAAGCATGGTGGAGCGATTTCTGGTCGCACCACTACTCGAGCTGGGAGGAAATCGTCCCCAAGGACGGCGCGATCGAAGGCGAAAAACTGGACTGGCCACGCTTCGTGACAGACCGCACCATCGACTTCATGAACCACGAAATCGCCGCCGTACGAGAGTTCTCCGACAAGCCGGCGACAACCAACTTCATGGGCACTTTTGCCATGCTCGACTATCGTCGTTTCGCTCCGCATCTCAACGTTATCGCAAACGACTGGTATCCGGCCTACAACGTCGACGGACACCTCCCCGCTCACGCCGCCAACT
>JBMCIU010000149.1:0-4947 GCA_048616755.1 Verrucomicrobiota bacterium | reverse complement strand
TGCGGTGACAACCCCCCCCTCCCGCTTCCCGCCGCGGCGGGAAGCGGGAGGGGGGGGACATGGCGCGATCAGAATTCAGATCATGCGCTCCAACGGGGCGAGCCCGTTGGGGGCGTTAAGCCAAACCCTCCCAATTGTACCATCTCCATTTTCCGCAAAGGCAACGCCGTTCGAGGTCAAACCACGCCAAGAGATCAAGAGTTCTGAAATTTGCCTTTTGCGTTCCCAAACACTAGAGTTTGCGGTTCGCGGTTGAGAATGCGAATTTCGCCAGGAATCAGGATACTGCATTAAAGGAGAAGTATATGTCAGCAACGTCCGACAAGGAGTTTATTCGTCCCGAGGTTGTGGAGGTCGACGATCCACAGGAAAACGGCGAGGCGCAAAGCCAAGAAGAAAGCTTGATCCTGCCGTCGCGCTACCTGCCGGATTGGGTCTATATCATACCGGCGGAATCCAAACCGGTCATGCCCGGCATGGTGTTCCCGCTGACCGTGGGGCCCGGGAATTCGGCCGACACGCTCAGCCACGTCGCCGAAGAAGTCCCCGAACGAGTCGTCGGCTTCGTGCTGACTAAAAATGACTCGACTCATACGGAATCCGAAAACGAAGAAGAGATCTCGTCCGAGTACCGCGAGTTTCATCGGATCGGAACCGTTACCCGGATGCTGAAGTTCCAGCGGAACAATGACGGCAGCGCACAAGCCCTGCTGCAGGGAATCAGTCGGTTCCAAATTCTCAAGGCCACACAGCGCGGCAACCGCTTCCTGGCCCAAGTCGTTTACCTCGAAGACCAGGTGGAGGAATCTCAGGAGATCAAAGCCCTGGCGCTTTCGATCATGAACACCATGCGCGAACTGGTCAAGCACAATCCGCTGTTTTCCGAGGAAATCCGCATGTTCATCTCGCGCAATAATTGGAACGAACCCGGGCGACTTGCGGACTTCGCAGTGACCATGACCTCGTCCGAACGCGAGGAAGTCCAGGAGGTGCTTGAGTGCCTGGACGTGAAGTCGCGCATGGAAAAGGTTCTTTTCCTCCTGCGCAAGGAGCTGGACATCAACCAACTCAAGGAAAAAATCACCCAGCAAATCGAAGAAAAGATCAGCAAGCAGCAGCGCGAATTCTTCCTGCGCGAACAACTCAAGGCCATCAAACAGGAACTCGGACTCGAAAAGGACGAAAAACAGGAGGAACTCGACCGCTATGAGCAGCGCATCCAAAAGCTGGAACTCGGCGAAGAACCGTCCAAACGAATGCGCGAAGAACTCGATAAGCTCAAGGTGCTTTCCCCGCAATCCCCCGAGTACAGCGTAACACGAAACTATCTGGACTGGCTAACCGCCTTGCCCTGGGGAGTGCACACGCGCGACCGCCTCGACGTCAAGCGGGTGCGCCGAGTGCTCGACAGAGATCACTACGGACTGGACGACGTCAAGGAGCGCATCCTCGAATTCATCGGCGTGGCACGACTGCGCGGCGGTGTCGAGGGCGCAATACTCTGCCTGGTCGGCCCCCCGGGCGTCGGCAAAACATCCCTGGGCAAAGCCGTCGCTGAAGCTCTGGGACGAAAATTTTACCGTTTTTCCCTCGGCGGCATGCGCGACGAAGCCGAAATCAAAGGGCACCGACGGACCTACATCGGCGCCATGCCCGGCAAAGTCATGCAGGCAATAAATACCGCGGAGACGGCGAATCCCGTAATCATGCTCGACGAAATCGACAAGGTGGGCGCATCCTTCCAGGGCGATCCTGCCTCGGCCCTGCTGGAGGTGCTCGATCCAGAGCAAAACGCCGCGTTCCGCGACCATTATCTCGACGTCCCCTTCGACCTTTCCCGCGTGCTGTTCATCGCCACGGCCAATGTGCCCGACACAATCCCCGCTCCGCTGCTTGACCGCATGGAGGTCATTCAGCTGTCCGGCTACATCCTCGAGGAAAAACTGGCCATCGCCACGCGCCATCTGATCCCCACCCTGCTGACCGAAACCGGCCTGTCAAAAGAAGACGTCAGTTTCACGCGCGGCGCCCTGCGTCGACTGGTGGACGGCTATGCCCGCGAAGCCGGCGTGCGCGCGCTGGAAAAATCCTTGCGCTCCTGCATGCGCAAAGTGGCAAAAAAACGGGCGGCCGGTGAACTCGACGAGCCCATGCGCGTGGACGTAAAATCCGTCGAGGCTCTGCTGGGCAAGCCGCGGTTCACCGACGATCCTCTGATGAAGCACGGTCGCCCCGGCGTCGTCATGGGCTTGGCCTGGACGCCCATGGGCGGCAGCACGCTGTACGTCGAAGCCGTTACCCTGTCCGGCAGCAAAGCGGACTTCAAACTCACCGGCCAACTCGGCGATGTTATGACCGAGTCCTGTCACATTGCATACAGCCTGGTCACCGGCAACGCGGCCGACTTCGGTCTGCCGGAAACGGTTTTCGACAACAAAGTAACTCATATCCACGTACCCGCCGGCGCCATCAAAAAGGATGGCCCCTCCGCGGGCATTACCATGGCGACCGCCCTGGTTTCCTTGGCGCGCAACGAAACGCCGCCGGCTCAATGGGCGATGACGGGCGAGTTGACGCTCAGCGGCCGGGTATTGCCCGTCGGCGGAATCAAGGAAAAGGTAATCGCCGCCCGTCGCTCGCGCGTGCGGCACGTCATCCTTCCGGCCGACAACCTGAAAGACTTTGAGGAAATTCCCGAGAAGGTGCGTCAGGGGGTCACTCCTCACTACGTGGAGACCTATCAGCAAGTGTTCAAGCTGCTGTTCGGTTCCGCCAAACCCGCGATCGAATAAAGGTAAGCGGCAGCGCCCGGCCATTATTTGGGCGCCGTCTCCCGCCCGCCGCCCGCGGCGGCGCGCTCAGAACCGCTTTACCGTGCAATCCGGAACCGACTCCAGGAAGATCTGCCCATAGCGGGCCGTGCAGACACGGCTGTCCATGACCACAACGATGCCGGTGTCCGTCTTGCTGCGGATCAGGCGCCCGAACCCCTGACGAAAGCGCAATACGGCTTCGGGCAGCGTACAGTGCCAAAACGGGTTGCCGCCCTTTGCGCGCACCTTTTCGTGACGAGCAGCCACCAAGGGATGATCGGGCACGGCGAACGGCAGTCGGACGATGATCACGTTGCGCAGTGCTTCGCCGGGGATATCCACGCCCATCCAGAAACTGCTGGTTCCGAAAATCACCGAGCGCGGATCGGCGCGGAATTGCTCGACCATGCGCGAGCGCGGGGTCCCCTGCCCCTGAATCAACAGGTGAATTCCCTTTTTGGCAAAAAAGGGCGACAGTCGGTCGGCGAACTCCTGCATCATGTGGTAGCTGGTAAACAGCACGAAAGCGCCCCCGTCGGTTTCGCCGATAAACTGCTCGATCTGCTGAGCCGCCGAGTCCAGAAAGAGGCTGCCGCGATTCGGATCGGGCATGGATTCAGCCAAGTGAATGGTAACCTGATCGTGAAAATTGAAAGGAGAGTCGAGTACTTCGGTGCGTGCGGACTCCGCACCAATTTCGCGAGAAAAATACTCCATGTTGCCGCGCACGGCCAATGTCGCGCTGGTCACCACAACGGGGGGACAGGACTCGGCGAACAGATCGGCCTGAAGGATGCGCCCAACATCGACGGGGACAGCGCACATGGTGACGCTGGCGGACGATTTGCCCGCTTTCTCCAGCCAGTAGACATGATCGAGGGCCTCCATGCCGAGAAATGCCTGAACACCCAAACGAACATCCTGCAGCCGCTTCAGCAGCGAGCGAAATTCCTGGCGGCGCTCGACCTCCTCGACCTCGGTCGTTGCCAGGGGGCGAATGGCGTCTTCCACCGCCTTGAGGTGGGCACTGATTCGGTCGGGGATATGGTTCGGATGAGTGTAGCGGGCAGGCAGACGGTCAAATTGATTCAACCAAGACTCTAGCTTGCCGAAAAAGCGACGGACACTGTCCGCGGCGTCGATGACGGCCATGCGCGACTCCGAATACGTCAAATCCAGCAGCAGACCGCGCCCGGTATCGTTGTTGTAGAGGCGATTGAGCACGCGCAGGATACTGTATCCGGACACGCGCAGGCCCATGTGAGTGGCGGCGGTATCCTGAACCGTGTGCCCCTCGTCCAGGATGGCGGCGGCGTAGTCCGGCAGCAGAGTGGTCTCCGCGCCCTCCTCCTGTCGCATCGCCAAATCGGTAAAGAAAAGCGCATGGTTGGCGATGATAAGATCGAAGCCGTTTGCGGGCCTTCATAAGGAAGCAATCCTTGAAAAACGGGCACTGATTGTTAAGGCAGTTGCCGAGTTCGCAGCAAACCGCGTCCCAGACCTGGTAGTCGGGAATCCAGTCCAATTCGGTCTTCGATCCCTCGCCGGTAGTTTGACTCCACTGGTGAATGCGCTCGACCTCGGGCATCAGCGAATCGTCGGGCAAAAACTGTTCCCGCTTGCTGCCTGCGGCCGCCTGCAGTCGGCGCAGGCACACATAATTACTCCGGCCCTTGGCAATGGCCGCGGAAAAAGACCGCCCGCTAAGCGCCTGCAGAAGAGGGACATCCTTCTGCAATATTTGCTCCTGCAGGCTGATAGTGTGGGTGCTGATCACCACGGGCATCCCCTTCAGCTCGGCCAGCAGGTCCGCCGGAACCAGGTAGGCAAACGTCTTACCCACCCCCGTCGGCGCCTCAACGCACAGATGCGCGCCGTCCGCAAACGCCTGCGCGATGCACTCGGCCATACGTTGCTGCTGAGGACGGACTTCATAGGGGCGCCCCCCATGCTTCTCAGCCTGCTGAAGCGGCGTTTCCTGACCGAAAAATCCCAAAGTGCGAGGAACGATCTCCCGGATGTCGCGCGATGTGGTCAAATCCAAACCTCCAATCCTGAATCCGAATCATGAATTAGTGTCAAGCAATGTCGCCTGCTTTTCGCGTCGGTCAAGTGCTGTTTCGACGTTGTTTTT
>JBMCIU010000148.1:0-4957 GCA_048616755.1 Verrucomicrobiota bacterium | reverse complement strand
AAAGGTCGAACTGCATGCCGTCGTAGGCGGCGTCCATGTCGGCGGGCAGTTGGTCGACAAGTTCGGCATGGACAAAATCATGGTTAAGGTGGGTGAACACGGTTTTTGCCGGTGCCAGGCGGCGGGCGACCCGCTTGGCGGCTTCGAGATGAAAGTGCGTGGAATGGGGTCGATAACGCACTGCGTCGATAATCAGCAGCCGTAGTCCGCGGAGCCGGTCCATCGAGCTGTCGGGGATGGCGGAAACATCGCTAATGTATGCGCAGTCCGCAAATCGAAATCCGAATACTGCGAGGCGTCCGTGCCAAACCGGAATAGGCTCAATGGTCAACCCCGCCGCTTCAAAGGGCCCATCAACGGCGTGCAAATCAACTTGCGGCACGCCGCCGCCCACTTGTTCGCTCTCCCAGATGTAGCGAAAATGCTCGCGGATATGGGCCAGGGTGTGCGAAGCGCCGTACACGGGGATGCGCACATCGGTCCCCATCGTGAACGCCCGCAAGTCGTCGAACCCGTGGATGTGGTCCGCATGACTGTGGGTCAGCATCACCGCGTCTAGCCCGCTGACATTGGCGCGCAGCATCTGAATCCGAAATTCCGGGGTGGTGTCGATCACCAAGTTGCGCCCGTCGACGGATATCAGCAGACTGGACCGGAGCCTCTGATCTCTCGGATCTGTCGACCTGCAGGCCGCGCAGGTGCAACCAAGCATGGGGACCCCCGTGCTGGTGCCGCTGCCAAGGATGGTGACGCGCACAATCATTAGCCGACTTCGCAGTCTTCGATGTTGGAGCTAGAGACCTCCTCTTCGAGTTCATCGAGTTGTGGTTGGACATACTTGGAGTAGCATTCGGGACATACGCCGTGACTAACTTCGGCGACGCTGTGTCGGCGGATGTAATCATCCACGCGCTGCCAGTAATCCGAATCATTCCGAATCTTGTTGCAGTACATGCACATGGGGATAATTCCCTGCAGCTGGCGCACTTCACGCAGTGCCTGTTCCAACTCCGTTACCTTGTGTCGCAACTCGATTGTGCGTTCTTCGACGGTCGCCTCCAAATTTTCCACGTGATGCTGCACTTGTCGATGCAGGTTCCATTTGCGCGTCAGGGCGAGAGTCATTTGCTTAATGGTCGTGGTATCGAACGGTTTGCGAATAAACTGCAATTGGTCTGTTCCGCCGAGTTCCTCGACGATGTCCCGCCAGGAATGGTCCGAATATGCGGTAACGACAACGATTTCCAGATTTCCATCGACTTCCCACATTCTGCGCGCGGCCTCGATGCCGCTGATTCCCGGCGGCATCCGCACGTCCGTGTAAACCAAGGCGTAGGGCTGGTCAACTTCGAGAGCGGCGCGCACCTTTTCAACGGCCTCCATGCCCTGATACGCGTGTTCGAGTTGCAGCAGCTGGTTGTCCGCCCGCTCTGGCCCCGACGCATTTTCGCGGTCGACGGCTTCGTCGCCAATAACCTGAAAAAGCAGCTCGTTTAGCTGGTCGCTGGACGGATTGCACGGCAGGATCTTGCGAAAGTCATCGTGAATCGCTTGGCTGTCGTCAACAATGAGTACTCGGTTATTCATTCGCCGACCTCGGATCGCCTGTGCAAGGGCTTGGTTTCTGTTTTGCGGGAAATTGGCTCATCGGGGTTCACCGGCAATCGGATTCTAAACTCGGCCCCCTGTCCCCGTCCCTCGCTGTCAAACTCGACAACTCCTCCCATTTCATTGATGTAGTTGGCGCTGGCGTGCAGTCCGAATCCATGGCCATTCTCTTTTGTCGTGAACCCGTGTGCGAACAAGCGCTCACGGTCCTCATGCGAAACACCGGACCCGCAGTCTCCGACACCGATGACAACCTCGCTGTTCCGACGAAACAAACGCAAGGTGAGCAGCCGTCGCTCCTCGTCCTGTCCCGCCATGGCTTCCACGGCGTTTTTGATCAAATTGACCAAGGCATAGATCAGTTTGGTCTTTTCGGTCATCACCGGCGGCACGTCGCTGTCGAACTCCCGTTCGACACGCACCGCATTGTTGGCGATATTGGCGTTCTGCAACGTTAGCGCATCCTCGAGGAGTGGTTCGATTTCGGTATCCTCGCGCATGGCTTCGGCCGTAGTTCGTTCCTGCTGGGTGGTAATGACATCGCGAATGAGGTTGATGCTGCGGCTGAGGTTGGCCAGTTCCTGATCCAAGCTCACAAAATCCGATTTAAGGCTCTGTCCCAGTTCGGGATAGAGCTTCGGCAACAGCCGTCCCTTCGGGTGAACGGACAGGAACTCGGGCAAATCGTCGACGTGCTGTTTTAGCAGCTCATTGACCTTCAGGAGATTGTCCACCTGAGACAAACGAATGGTATCGCGCATCACATCGCATGAGACATTGATGCTATTCAGAATGTTGCCGACATCGTGAATAACGCCGGTTGCGATCTCCGCCATGCCCGCATAGTGCGCCGACCGAACCATTTCTTCGGACACTTTGGCCAATTCCTCCTCGGTCTTCTTGCGGGCGGTGACATTGCGAACGAAAAAACACAACGCTCCGTATTCGTTGCCTCCGACGCGATACGACAACACACTAATGGTGATCTCCGCCGGAAAAACATATCCGTCCGCAGCCAGACAGTAACACTCGATAAACACACGCTGACGCGCCAAATGCGTGCGAATCCATTCAAGCGTCTCATTCCCCGCGCCCGAAATCAACTCCACCACCGATTTTCCGGCTAATCCCTCGACACTGTACTGAAAAAACTCGGTTGCGCGCCCATTGGCGAACAGAATTCGCCCGTTGCCGTCAAATTCGGAAATCAGGACCGCATCGTAGAGCCCTTCCAACACTTGGTTTAGTACGCGTCCTTCCGCACCGTTGAGGTACTGTTTGAACGGTTCCAGGAGCTTTTCCTCGGCATCATCCTGCTGAACAGGCTCATCCAGAACGTAGTTTGATGGGCGCTCAATCCCGATTCTCAAGGTATCCGATCGTGTGTACTCGTTTCTGGGTTGCGTATCCGAAGCCAAGGGCATGGAATTATCCGTTGTTTATCGCTCGTGTTTATCGGCTTGTCGACGTTCATCAGCGGCGGAGGCGCGAGCCCGAGTCACCAGCACCAGCGCCTTATTCTCAATTGCAATGCGCTGAAAATTACTGCGCAGTTCCTGCGCAACGGAAGTTTGTTCAAGGACCTCGCTCAGGTCACGATCCTGCAGCCCTTTCAGCAAGGCCCGGGTCCGCCAATCACCGCTGCGAGGAACAAGTTTCTTAATATACAACCTTTCTCCGTCTTCCCCAAGAGCAATATCCAAAACAATCTGCGCATCCAGAAAACGCCCTTTCAGAATCGGCAATTCCGTGATCGGCATTTTGATGTCGGCTTGCAGCAGCGAGTCGGTCAGCTTGAGAGTGGCACGCCCCTGAAAGTCGCCTTGTCGACGTGCTTCTTCGAGCATGGCATTCAGTTCCGAATCCGAAAAGCGAAAGGTTTCTGATCGGCCGCGGGCGAGCGCCTCGGAGAGTCGCCTCTCCTTGGCGCGCCAGTGCTCGTCGCCCTGGCGCACGGGCGAGGTATCCACCTGCGGATCATTCTCCGCTAAAGCAGCCTGCTCGCCCGTTTCCGCGGATTCCGCGGCGCGGGAGCGCCCGTCCTCTTCGGACAAAAGCGCATCAAAAGCGCCGCCGACCACCCAAATCGTCAAACCCAAAACTGCACCGGCGGTGACCGCGGTACAGATCAGGGCAAGTAGAATGCTCTTCCATCGGCTTGGGTTGGATGGGGAATTCTTCATAAGGGCTCGGGGGCAAAGGGGAGCGGCTGCGAATCTGCCCGGAAACGACCGCCCACCGCAACATCGAAATCCCAGCCTCCCCCGCCGAGCTGGTGCCAGGCCAAGCCGGCTGTCATGGCGGCATTGTCCGCGCAATACTTCGGCTGCGCAATTCGCAATTGTATGCCGCTGTCGGCAATAGCGGTCGCCATCTCGTCGCGCAACGAACGATTGCAGGCCACGCCGCCGCAGACGACCAGCGTGGATGCGCCAACATGCCTGCACGCATCCGCGGTCTTATCCACGAGCACACCGACCACCGCTTTCTGGTAGCCGGCCGCCACGTCACGCAATTCACGCTCATCCAGCCGGCGGTCCGCGACATGATACAGGAGCGCGGTTTTGACCCCGCTGTAACTAAAATTAAAGCGGTTCTCAGGTTTTGGCGCGCGCCCGGCGCCGCCACTGAGCCCGCGCGGAAACGTCACCGCCTCAGGGTTGCCCTCAGACGCCAAGCGATCAATAATCGGACCGCCGGGATACCCCAACTCCAGAATCTTGGCCGCCTTGTCGAACGCCTCACCCGCCGCATCGTCCAGCGTCTGCCCCAAAATCGACAGCCGTCCGTCCCCGTCAATCCGCAGCAGCAGCGTGTGCCCCCCCGAAACCACCAATGCAACCAGCGGATACGTCGACATCTCCGACAATCGCTCGGATTCTCCCAAAAACGCCGCATACACATGCGCGATGATGTGGTTGACCGGTAAAAGTGGTACATTCAAGGCGGCCGCCAATCCCTTGGCGTACGACACTCCAACCAACAACGCCGGAACCAGACCTGGCCGGTTGACGACTGCTACGCCCGCGAGCGACTCCGGCGACGTCTCCGCCTCGGCCAGCGCCGCCTCGACAATACCGTCTATCTCGCGCGCGTGCTCGCGTGCCGCCAACTCGGGTATGACTCCGCCATACGCCGCGTGCTTGTCCACCTGCGAGGCAATAACATTCGAACATACCAACGTGCCTCGCCCAACCACAGACGCGGCGGTCTCGTCGCAGCTGGTCTCGATTCCCAGAATTGCATTTGCCATGTATACTGATCTCCGCCGCGTTACCGCTAATCGCCGTTATCGTTGTCGCTGTTGTCCTCCCCGTTTTGGTCCTTGTCCTCCTGGTCCTCCTGGTCC
>JBMCIU010000147.1:0-5046 GCA_048616755.1 Verrucomicrobiota bacterium | reverse complement strand
TGTATGCATGTAGGCGGCCGCGGCGATGTGGGGCTTCAGCCACTCTTGCAGGGCCTCGTGCGACTGGTAGCCCAGACGACGGTCGACGGACTTGCCGCCGACGTAGATGCGCGTGTCCGGAATGGCCTCCACCCCGGCTTCGCGGGCCGGGGCGGTATGGGTATAGGCATCTACCAGGACCACGCGCAAATCCTCTGGGTGGGCGTCCGCCAATTGATGCAGGTGCGGCTTCAGCGCCTGGCAATGGCTGCATTCTTCACCGCCAAAACTCACTACGACTACCGGCGCGCGGGCCAGCAGCGGTTCCAGTTCCTCGCCTTCGGCAAGCGCCACCACCCGCGCGCTGGGGTCGACCTCGGATGCCGCCTCCTGGCGGCGCAAATGCACGTAGACGATGCCCGCGAAGGCGACGGCCGTGATGACGAGGATGCGTATCGCGCGAAACGCGATGCTTTTTGGGGTTTTCACTTGCGGATCTCCGGTTTTGTTATTCGTTCACGGCCTCGGCCAATGCGCTTGTTTCCTTCATCCGCGCCCGGCAGGCCGCGCAGGGGTTGCCGGTGAGGCAGCCGATGCAGGTTTCCTCGCCGTCGCGGGAACAGGTGTGTTCGGGGGCGGCGAGTCGGGGAGCGTCGGGTGCGGAACGGCCTGCCGCCGGAGGGCGGCTGGCCTCGTATCGAGCCGCGGCGGTCCGTGAAGGCGGCTCGTGAGGACACTCGTCCTCCAGGAGCGGTGGCGCGGAGGGGGCCTCCTCGGGGCGGTCGGTTCGTCCCCGCGGAGGGATGAAGGCCTGGGCGCCCTGTCTGTAGCGCAGATAGCGCCGGCACTGCAGCAGGCGGTCGTAGCCGAGCATGGTGCCGAGGATGAAATCCTCCTCGGGCGTGTAGTCGGACAGCGACGGCTTGCCGATGGCTCGCACCACCTCGACGCAGTCGGTCGCGCCGAAGAACACGTTCACCGCCCCGCTGTCCAGCGGGTACATCTGGTAGGCGATCCCCTTGCGTTCCAGCGTGCGGCGCGCCCACTCCCTTTCCTCGCCCGGCATCGTGTGCAGGACGAGATTGCGCAGTCCTTTCTTGTATTCGTAAATGTGGTGCGTGAAGACGGTCATCCGGCCAATTCCTCCTTGAGCTGTGCGCACCAGGCCGCGATGCGCTCGTCGGTCTGGTCGTCCTGATTGTCGTCGTCGAGGGCGAGCCCGAGAAACTTGCCTTCGCGCTCGGCGGCGGAACTCGAGTAGTCGTAGCCGTTGGTCGGCCAGGCGCCGATCAGTGTCGCGCCCGCCCTTTCCGCCGCCTTGGCGAGGATGCCGACGGCGTCCACGAACGTGTCGCCAAAGCTCTCCTGATCGCCGGTGCCGAAGACCGCGACCTTCTTGCCGGAGAGATCGACGCCTGAGAAGTCGTCCTTCCCCGTCCAGTCGTCCTGGATGTCGCCGATTCCCCAGGTCGAAGCGCCGAGAATCAGCGCGTCGTAGTTTGCGAAGACCGCGAAGGCGGTCTCCGCGATGCCCGCAATTCTTACCTCGCCCGCATCCGCGAGCGTCTTGGCGATCGCCTGTGCCGCCGCTTCAGTGTTGCCCGTACTGCTGCCGTAGAAAATACCGATTTTCATAGGATTGTACTCCTTGTTAAGTGGTTGTTTAGTTGTGCAGCTTTGGGATACTACCCAAAACCCACTAAAAGGACGTGTCCGTATTGTCCGTCTTCAGCGCGCGATTACGGGTTGAGTGTGCCTCCTCCGGCGCAGGTCAGACCAATCATGCGGGCCGGGTCGCCGTCGTTGAAGGCCTTGAAGTAGGCCATGTAGTAACCGAAGGTGGGGTCGCCGCCATCGGTGGATTCCGTCGGGACCGGACATTTGCCTTCCATGTCGATGGCCAACTCGACGTTGCCCTTCGACCAATCGTTGTTGTCGCCGCCGCCGACGCTCCAATCCACGGTCGGAGCAATCCACAGCACGACGACCGGACCGGTGTCATCATTCCAACTCGGTCCGTCAGTGCCCTCAGCCCAATCGCTGATGAGGACGCCGTCGAAGGTGATTTCGGGCTTGCCGCCGCCTCCCCAGGCATTACTGCCGTCATCCGCGCTAGCCACTGCCACGTTGATGTCCTCAGCGACCTCCGTACTGTTCAGTCCGGTGCCCGAACAGATGCTCGTGATGCCGGCGGCCTTGAGCGAGTCCGCCTGATCCTCCGTCAACGCATGACGAGTATCGTCGATGTTGTCGACCATGCGCTCCGTTTGCGGGGACGCGTGACCCTCCATGGCCTCGGCCTCGTCGCCTGTCCCGTCCAGCCCGTTGTGCATGTCGGCGGGGTAGGCGCCGACGATGTTCTCGTACTGTTTGAGCGCGCGAGCGGCGCCGGCCTTGTTGTAGTCGCAGACATCCTTAATCGCTTTGCTTCGATTCGCGCTGAGCGTCGGCAGGATCAGCGCGGTCAACGCGCCGAGCAAGCCGATTACGATCAGCAGCTCGATCAGGGTGAAGCTGTTCCGCTTCATCCGTTGTGTCTGGTTCAATTTCATCATATTCATAACATGTATTCCTTTGTGATGCTCGGGCGGGCTTGTTTGCGCGCCGCCGACTTTGTTGACTTCTCGGCTCAATAACCTCGCGTCCCCGTGTTTCGGGGGAGAGGTCGAGCTGTTGTCCCATCACAGGCCCGTGAACGGCTCGCGTATCTTCTTGTCTTGTCTTTGCTTCTGCATGCCCCGTCCGCCGGGGTCATCGATCGTGCTCGACAGTGTCGAGCGAAAAGGCGGGGCGCGCCGGTGGCGCCCCGCCGGGGGGTTCCCCACCTCACACGGTTACGGGTTGAGGACGCCGCACTCGGGGCAGGTGCTGCCGATCATGCGGGCCGGGCTCCCGTTGTCGAAGACCTTGAAGTAGGCCATGTAGTACGAGAAATCGACCTCGTCGCCGCTGGCCGCGGCGGTCGGGATCGGGCACTGGCCTTCCATGTCGATGGCCAACTCGACGTTGCCCTTCGACCAGTCGTTGTTGCCGCCGTCTCCGGCGCTCCAGTCGACCGTCGGGGCAATCCAAAGGCAGACGACCGGACCGGAGCCGCCGTCCGTGTTCCAACTCGGCCCTTCAGTGCCTTCGGCCCAGTCGCTGATGGCGACGCCGTCGAAGGTCATCTCCACACCGCCGTCGTCGAACCAAGGGTTGCTTCCGCTCGAATCGCATGCCTGCGCGACGTTGACGGTGTCGTCTACATCCGTGGTGTTCAGGCCGGTGCCCGAGGCGATGCTGGTGATGCCGGCCGCCGCGAGCGAGGCCGCCTGGTCAGCCGACAACGCGAGACGGGTGTCCTCGATATCGGTGATCATGTGATCCGTCTGCGCGCTCGGCAGGCCATCCATGGCAACGGCAGATTCGTCCGTTCCCTGCATGCCGGTGTGGAGGTCGGCGGGGTAGGCGCCGACGATGTTCTCGTACTGCTTGAGCGTGCGCACGCTGCCTGCCTGGTTGTAGTCGCAGACGTCGCCGAGGGCCTCTTCGCGGTTGGCGGCGAGGGTCGGCAGAATCAGCGCGGTGAGGGCGCCGAGCAGGCCGATCACGATCAGCAGCTCGATCAGGGTGAAGCTCTGACGCTTCACGAGGGTTTTCTTGTTCAATGCATCCATCATTTTTTCTGTTCCTTTTTCTTGTTGGCTTTAGTGCCGTATTGACTTCGTGACTCGGTGACCTCGTGACGCCGTACTTCGGCGCCGAGGTCGCGCGGCCGTCGTCCCGTTGCGGAACCAGACCGGCCATTTTTGTTGTCGCGTGTATTCACTCCGGGCTCGCCCCGGCAGTTCTCTCATTCCGTTCTTTCGCTCCAGGCATCACCTCCTTTCGTTTTTTTGGTCATGAGTCTTGGGGCTCTGCCCCAAACCCCGCCAAAGGGACGCGTCCCTCTGGACTCCCGGTGATTCGTTTGCACCGCTCGCAAGCTTGCGAGCGGTGCAAACGAATCACCATTCCCGAGGGGTGCAGGGGAAATCATTTCCCCTGCCGGGGTTCGGGGCAGCGCCCCGAGACAACAAGCAACCGAATTATTCATCATTGAGTGCATCGAGATGTTTCCAGTTGGTCAGCCATTCCTCCTTATCCTCGCCCAGGCCGGGATTGTCGACCACGAAGCGGTACTGTTTGCCGCAGCGGATGATCACTTCCTTCTGCCCGCGCTTGAGGATGCGGATATCCACGCTCATCTCGCCGAACCCGTTGTGACAGATCAGCATGTGGTAGAGATCGACGAGCTTTTGCACGACCTGTTCATGTTTGTTCGCCACCGCAACCTCCTGTCGCTCCGGCTTCGGCAATTTTGTTATTCACGACTAACATTGGACGCAAAAAAAACGCGGTCGATCCTGCGAAGCATCCGCGGTTAGATGTTAAAGGCAACTAACATAATTGGACTAAAATGATTGTCAAGGCGACTGTCGTGACATTTACTGTTTTTTCAAGGTCCACCCCGCAGGCGATGCGGAGCCTAGTGAGAATTGGCAACGGCCAACTCCATTCGGACCTTACTAAAGCAGCATTTAAAGGAATAGGGGACGCGGACCAGGAAATTTCTTTTGCCTGTCCGTGACGCGTAGCTTAATCCGTTGTATCGCGAATGCAAACCACTTGCGAAAATTGGTGCTAAAAGGCAACCGCCGCCGTCGGCGCCAGGTTTTAGCCCCAACAGAGCGGCGCGCGGCAACGAAGAGCGCAGCCCTGAAACCACCCGCAACGTCCCTCCGCTTTTTTTGCGCCCGGTAAAGGGCGCCGCATGCATAATGAACCTCAATCGCACAGCCAATAACACGGTTTGACAACTCGTCAAATGCCATCCTTCGTGTTCCTTCGTGATCTTCGTGGTGACATCGGTCTTCATATTTCTCCCGTGCGAACGTTTATAGCTGTGAACCGTGAACACCAAACCGTGAACGGTTACGATTTTTTTGCAAACCACGATTGCAAAGGCCGCGGGATGGACTAGATTGATGGGCTGTGTCGCAGGACACATGATTTTGAGTTCCCGCTTGACTGCGGGAGTCGGCGTCG
>JBMCIU010000146.1:0-5056 GCA_048616755.1 Verrucomicrobiota bacterium | reverse complement strand
TTTTTATGGAACAAGGCTTGCATGTTGCATGTAAGTATAGTATAGTGAGGGCAAACCATCGGCCACGTCAGTCAAGAAGTTCAAGGCGCACAGTTGGATGAGCACCCTGTTTCACGATCAAGTACAGCACTTGAAGGAGAGCCATTTTTTGGTTTTGTTTTGGTGCGCCCAGGCTGAGGATCGCGGTCGGGTTTACAATCAGACGAATGCGTTTGACGACTTGAAGGCGGCGGGCATCACTCGGACGAAGCAGAATGCGATTGCGATCGTGGATGCGCTGGACGCGCTGCGATTTTTGGACATCCGTCCGGAGGGCAACCGCAAGAATCTGTATATAACCGATCATGGTGCGCGCGCGCTGGAGACACTGGTGCGTACCGGCGGTTTCACACCCCAACCCTCGTTGTTTCTGGAGGCCCGAAGATGAAAGCAATCGGCATAGGCGGTGCAGGCGGCAAATTGGCACTGGGTTTAGACCCGGAGGCAGTGGTCGTAAATGTTTCGGAGACGGAATTGAGCAAGCTGCATCCGCAGCATCGGATATTGGCGGTGGTTCATTCCGACCACGGCCAGGTTCGCGGTTCGCGCAAGAATCCGGCCATTGGGGCGGACGCGTACGCCTCGATCAAGCGCGAGCTTTTGCGGTTGATTCCGCACAATTTGGTATTCAGCTCGACCGGCGGGGGCACGGGCAACGGGATCACCGGCGCGGTGCTGCGGGATCTCAGTTCGCAGGAGGATGTGGAATCGGAGGAGAAGACGTTGTTCGCCCTGGTGCTGCCCTGCGCCAAGCTGGAGTCGGCCGAATACGTGAACAACACGGTGCAATTTCTGCGCGGACCGGTATCGGACGCCATCGACAGCGGCAACACGGGCAACATCTTCCTGTTTTCAAACACGCTGAAGTACGATAGTCGGCTGACCGAGGCAAAGTACAACGAGATGATTCTCAAATCGATGCAGGTCTTTCTATCCGTACCCGAGAAGGGCGAAGCGTTTAACCTCGTTGAAGGGCACATTGATCACGAGGATTTCGAGCTGTTTACCTCCCGTCCCTACTTTAACCACTTCACGTATTTCGATTTCGAGCCGGGGGAGGACTTCGGCAAGCAACTGGCGGCGAATTCGAATCCGTTGCTGCTGCCTCCCGAGAATCCGATTGAAGCTCTATTCATTCTGGAAGTGCCCTCGGCGAGCGATTCCACGTGTTTCTACGACATCCTTCAGCACTTTGTGGACATCAATGTTTCCCCGGTCTACAGCGTCGTTGAGAATCCCGAGCGCGCGACGCCGTTCGTGACGGTATCGCTGCTGTACTCGCGCAAGCCGGCCGAACTGGTGGCCGACTTCAACGAAATTGCCGAGAAACACACCCGCGCCAAAGTGCGCAAGTCCCTGGAACAAAACGTGTCGCTGCCGACCCTGGAGGTCAATTTGGAGAACGAAGCCAAGCAGGCGGCCCGGCAACAGGGCGGAGACGACGCGGACGTGCTCTCGGTCCTGCGCCGCATCGGCAAACTGTAAAAAAAACGAAGCGACGCCGGGGGAACGGGCGCGGAGGGCCGCGCCCTGTACGTAGTACCCGGCGGCGCCCTCGACGCCGGGGTTCCGCGAGCAAGACCGAAATTCGGAGGAAATATGCCCGGCGGACTGCAACATGAATTGGTGACGGCTTCGGCGGGATTCGGCAAGACCCACCGACTGGTCAGCCGGTTGTTGGCATTGCTGACGCAGCCGGGCGAATCGGCGGCGACGGCGGACAGCATTGCCGCGTTGACGTTCAGTCGCGCCGCCGCCGGGGAAATTTTGGACACGCTGGTGCGCCGTTTGGCGAGCGCGGCGCTGGATGACGCCGGAGCGGCTCGCGAAAAGGACAAAAATAGCGAACTTCCGGAAGCCCTGCCCGCGGCCGCTTATCGGGAGGCTCTGCAACAGCTGCTTGCACGGATGCATACCTCCTTTATCGGGACCATCGACAGCTTTTTCCTGCGCATTCTGCAGGCGTTTGGTCCGGACTTGGGCGTGCCGGGACAGATCAGCATGCTTGACGAGCATGACTTGGTGCAGCGTCGAACGCAGCTGCTGGGAAGATTGCTGGCTGCGGAAACCACGCCAACCTCAGCCGGCCGAGAACTTGGCGAAGCCTTCAAGCACGCCACGCACGGGCAGGAGGCCAAGAGCGTCACGACAACAATCGGCGAGTTGTGCGCCAACTGGCATCACCTGTTTTTGCGGGCGCCGCAAGCGGACCGTTGGGGGGATCCCCGCACCATTTGGGGAACGGAGTCGCCTTGGCTGAGCATTGACCCTCCGAAGCTGGACGAGACGATCTCCGCCCTGCGCTCCAGCCTGGCCGAGGAAGGCATGAGCGACAAGCAGTGGGCAAAATGGGAGGAGTTGATTGCGGCGGCGCAGTCGTTCACGCCAACCACGCGCACCTCACTGACTTCGGTGACGTTGTTCGGCAAACTTTTGGAAGTGGTCGACGACTTGGCCGCGGGCCGCGCGCGGATCACCAACTACAGCAAAATGGAATTGTCGCCGTCGACCTGCCGCCACGCGCTCGACCTGCTGCACCACATCGTGCATTGCGAACTCCGCAACCGGGTGCGGGCGACCGAAGGAATACACGAGCTGCTGCTTCGGTACGAATCATTGTACCACCGCCATCTGCGTCGGCGCGGTCTGTTGACGTTCGGCGACGTGCCGAGCCTGCTGACGGGACGGGCGGTGCAGCGGCTCGCCGAGTGGGATCCCACTACGCCAGCGCCCGACATGATGCACGTCAACTACCGACTGGACGGACAGTTGGACCATTGGGCGCTCGACGAGTTTCAGGATACCTCCCGCAGGCAGTGGGGCGTGCTGCACGACTTGGTGGAAGAGGTGCTGCACGCGTCTCCGCCGGAACGAACGTTTTTCGCGGTCGGCGACGTTAAACAGGCCATTTACGGCTGGAGAGGGGGTGACGTGCAGCTGATGGCCGAGCTGCGCGACCGCTATGCCGCCGGCCCGGATTCTCCGCTGCGAACGTCGCAGCTGCCGCAGTCGTACCGCTCCTCTCAGTCGGTGCTTGATTTGGTAAACGCGACCTTCGAGGCACCGGAAGAGTGGCCGGCCGGCGTGCCGGAGGCGGCTCGCCGCAAATGGGCCGACAAGGACGTGTGGTGCCGCCACGAGGCCGCGATAGACAAACCCGGATTTGCCGCCGTCGTGCGCTTGGCGAAGATGTCCCGGGAAGCCGTCGCGGTCAACGGGTCGCCCCAACACGCGGCTACGGCGGCGATCCTGACCGAGCTGGATGCCGGCGCGAACAACTTGTCCGTGGCCGTGCTGGTGCGGGCAAACCGCGAAGGGGCGGCCTTGACCGAATATTTGCGCGAAGCGGGCATTGACGCTCGCTGGGACGGGGACGCGCTAATCGCGGACAATCCGGTTGTGGCGGCGATATTGGCCGCTCTGCGCGCCGCTACGCATCCGGCGGACACCTTGGCCGGGCACCACCGGCAAATGACTCCGCTCGCGGAAAGCAATCAGGGCATGCCGAGTGCCGGCGATCTGTTGCGCGCGGTCGAGGAAGAGGGATTCCAGGCCGCCATTGAGCGCTTGGTCGCGCCGCTGCGCACCAACAACCATTTGGATGATTTTGCGCAATTTCGGGTTCGCCAACTGTTGGATGCCGCCCGCCGCTTTGACACCACCGGTTCCACAGACGTTCTGGACTTTGACGAGTACGTGCGCTCGTTTACCGTGCGCGACCTTCCGGCCGAAGCCGGGGTTCGAGTCATGACGCTGCATCGCAGCAAGGGGCTGGGCTTCGATGTCGTCATTCTGCCCGATCTGGACAGCGCGCGCATCGACGACGTGCGCGCCGAAGGGCTGTCCGTTGCCGTTAACCCCGAGGACGGCGACCGTATCGACTGGCTATTGGATTTACCGCCACGCGCAATTTGCGAGGCCGATCCGGTCCTGACCGAGCACCGCCGTCGGCTTGTGGACCAAAACGCGTTCGAGACCTTGTGCCTGCTCTATGTGGGGATGACGCGAGCAAAGCAGGGGCTGTACGCGCTTACAGTCGAGCCCGGCAAGTCCGTCTCAACCCTCCACATGGGGACGTTTTTGCAGAAAATCCATGCTTCGGACAGCTCGGAACCTTTGACTCTCAACATTGCCGGGATGCCCGAGCACACCGTTCTGAGCGGGCACGGCGACCCGAACTGGTTCGGCGCTTCTGCGGCAAAGCAGGCGACGGAAGAGGATGGGGCAGTGACCGAAGCCTGCGTATTGCCCCTGTCCTCGGCGGTGCATCGCCCCGTGCCGCTGCACCGCCGCCGCCTGCCGTCGGAATCCGCTCAGGAAACGCCTGCCGCACAACTATTTGCGCCCCAAGCCATGCAAGGAGCGGGCTTTGGCACCCTGATTCATGCCCTTTTCGAGCAAATATCCTGGTTGGAGGATGAGTCTTTGGAGGAGGCGGTCAAACGTTGGCGGGTGCGACATCCGCAAACCGAGGCGTCGTTGTTGGACGCGGCGGAAAACGCGGTCCGCGGCTGTCTCGCCGAACCCGACATTGCCGGGCTGTTTCACCGTCCTGCGGAGTCCGCGGAGCTGCGGCGCGAACAATCGTTCGAGCTGCTGTTGGAGGGACGCTGGGTGTCTGGAGTATTCGACCGGGTTGTGTTGTGCCGGTCGGCGGAAAAGTCCGGAGGCCGCGGGAGCGGCAATATCATCGACTTTAAAAGCGACCGGGTGGAGACGCCCGAGGAATTGACTGAAGCGGTCGAGTTCCACCGTCCCCAGCTGCTTCTTTACCGTCGTGCGCTCGCTCGAATCGCGGACTTGCAGGAAACCGACATCGGGCTCGGACTGGTATTCACCCATGCACGGCGCCTCGTCAACGTTGCCCGCGGCTAGTGTTTAACCACAGATGAACACAGATGAACACGGATAAACACGGATGAATTTCAGAGATCTTGATCCCTATTGGGATCCTGAACTCAGATTCAGAACTCTTGATCTCTTGGCGTGGTTTGACCTCGAACGGCGTTGCCTTTGC
>JBMCIU010000145.1:0-5073 GCA_048616755.1 Verrucomicrobiota bacterium | reverse complement strand
AGGTAGCCGAATGCCTCGTAGTTCTTGTCGTTGTACTTGCCGGTCATGATCTGCACCCGCGACGGGGTGCAGATCGGCTGCCCGAAGCAATGGCTGAAGCGCACGCCGTTTTGCGCCATGGCGTCGAAGTTCGGGGTATTGTAGCTTTGGCCGCCGTTGGCGGCGATGCATTCGTAGCCGAAGTCGTCGGCCATGATCAGGATGATGTTTTGTTTTTTCATGCGTTCGTTTTGCTCCAGTAGTGGATATAATTGTTACAGTATGCTCTTGTCGGGGGCTGGTACGGTTTGGAAGTCTGCCATGCGTTCGGTGTAGGCTCGCTGCGGCATTGGACCGTGCAACAGCGGATCGCCGGTAGTCTCCATCCGCGTCCGCAGGCGCACGATCAATTCGTTTTTGACATCTGCGTATTCCGGATTTTCGGCCAGGTTTTGCAGTTCGTTCGGGTCGTTTTCCAAGTCGTACAGTTCGATGGGGGGGTGGTATCCCACATACATGCCTGCTTCGAACCATGCGACCGCCACATCCTGGTAGCCTTTGGCGTTATTATGCGGATCGGGGCTGACCTCCTGTGCGGGAGCGTACTCGAAATTGGCAATGAGCTTCCAGTGCTCTGTGCGGATGGCGCGCATGGGATCGTAGTAGGTGTGGTATGTCTTCTCGGCGAAGATGGCTTTTCGGCGCCTGTAGTCTTCGCCTCGCAGCAACGGGGCAAAGCTCCGCCCGTGACCATTGAGAAGCGGCCCAAGCCCGGCCAGTTCAAGAAGCGTCGGCAGAACATCGACGTTGGAAACCATCGCTTGCTCTACACGCGGCGCCCCGATGCCCGGGCCGCGCAGGAGCAGCGGCACTTCGATTCCCGGATCGTAAAGAGTCATCTTGGCCCGCGGAAAGGCGATGCCGTGATCCGCGGTGAACAGCACCAGCGTCTCATCCCGCAATCCCTTGCCGTCGAGCGCCGCCAACACCTGAGCGAACGCTCGGTCCATGGAGGCGATCGACGCCTCCAGGTCGGCGATGTCCTCGCGAACGGCCGGGATGTCCGGCAAGTACGGAGGCACGTCGACGGTGGCCGGATCGGCGGCCTCGACATCATCGTGGGGAAACGGACGGTGCGGTTCAAAGAAACAGATCTCGGCATAGAATGGCTTTTCGTCATCTCCGCGTTTGGCCAGATATTCCTCGAAGGAGGCCGCCACCTTGCGTGCTGGATTGCCCCCGTGCGTTTCGGCAAAGCCATGTTCGAGCGCTTGGCGGGTTTCGTGTTGTCCGCCGAAGACATGGCAGTCGTAGCCTGCCGAGGCGAGATATTCGGCCAAATGGCGTTCTCCGGGCTTTAGGTCGTTGCGGAATCCGGCGTGGCACAGTCCGACGACGCCGTTTGCATGGGGGAAGCGCCCCGTGAACAGGGCTGCCCGCGATGGACTGCATTGCGGCGCGGTGCAGAAACTATTCTCGAACCGGACACTTTCCCCGGCGAAAGCATCGACATTCGGGGTCTGCACGCCCTCGACGCCATAACAGCCCAAGTGCCGCCCCAAATCGTGGCAAATGACAATGACAATGTTCATAATTCTTTCTTTTTCGTTTGTTTTGGATCGCTTTTCACGACGACCGTCAAGACCGGGCTCGCTATATTTCGTGTTTTGCCAACGCCGCCGGCCGCAATGGATCGGCGGTTAAAATGCAAAGCTGAATTTACCCTGTTATTTTTGCGTAGCCTCTTATTATCCCTCTACTCCAAGGGTTCGGTTTCGTAGTCCGAGGGGTTGACCCACCCGGCGTTGGGGCGTTCGCCGGCCATGTATCGCTGGTAAAAATTGCGCACGGGGGTCGCCGCATTGAGATAGGCGTCAAAGACATCGCCGTTACCGAACATGCGGGGATCGTCTTGTTGCTTCAGTTCGTGTTCCATTCGTGCGCGCATCGTCCGTTTGATTTCGGCGTGGTCGGGCTCCTCGGCCAAATTATTCAGGCAATCGGGATCGAGGCCGGTGTTGTAGAGTTCCTCTTCGGGGCGTTTTCCGAACGCCTGCTGCCAGAAGTGACGAGTTTCCGGATTGTTCCGCATGCGCAGAATTTCGGATTTCGTGGGTCCGCCGTCGGAGTTCAGATAGCCGGTTTCGGGGTTTCCCGCGGGCCAGCGGTCGGGTTTGAAGTTGCGCAGGTAGAGGAAATTGTCCTGAAAAATGCCGCGGATGGGGTACCCCTGATCATTGGGACGGCCCACATCATGACGTTCCTTGCCGATGAGGACATGATCGCGCCCGATGGTTTTGTCGGTCCGGTCGGCGAGGATATCGGTCAAACTGGTGCCGGTAATTGGCTGCATGCCGGTCTGTTCCGCAGTCAACCCGGCGAGTTCGAGGAAGGTGGGGGCGAAGTCGATGAAGCTGACATAGTCATCCACGTGTCGTCCGGGTGCGCGGAGGCCGTTGCGCCACATGATGGCCAACGGCAGGTGATTGGACTGTTCGTACTCCTGCCCCTTGACGCGCGGAAAGGGCATACCGTTGTCGGAGGTAACCACGACGATGGTGTTGTCCAGCTCGCCGCGTTTCTCGAGCAGCTCCAGCATGCCGGCGACATGGCGGTCGAACCACTCGATTTCGAACCCGTAGTCGAGCAGATCGTTGCGAACCGCCTCGGTGTCGGGCCAAATTTCGGGAACGCAGTCGATATCCTTAATGCTTTTGCCGCCCTTTGCGGCGCCTGAACCGTATTCGTAGGAGCGATGGGGTTCGGTACTGCCGAACCAAAAGTAGAACGGCTGATCGGCGGGCTTGTCGTCCAGAAACGCCTGAAAGTTTGCCGTGTAATCGTTGGCGGAGATGCATTTCGTGGGCGGTTCGAGGCGGTGCTCGTTGTAGGGTTGCCCGGTCAGCCGGCGGGGACGGCCGTTTTGTGTTCCCGGTTCGCCGGGTCCCCATCCCTTGCCGGTGCATCCCACGAAATACTCGTTTTCGGCGAGCACCTCGGCCACCGTCGGAACGGTCGAAGGAAAATAGCACTGATGGTTGCAAGCCTCGCCAAGCTGCCAGGAGTTCCGCCCGGTGAGGATGCAGGCCCTGGAGGGTGCGCACTTCGCATTGGGCGTGTAGGCACGGGTGAAGATTACTCCCTCCTCCGCCACTCGGTCGAAGGCGGGCGTCTGTACCCAAGGGCAGCCGTACGCGCCCATGTGCATGCCGGCATCGTCCGCGATGCAAAAAAGAATGTTCGGTCGCTTCATTATGGTGCTCTCCAAATAAACGGGCAGCCAAGCCTGGGCCAAGAAAGGCAGAAGGACCCGAGACCGCAGGGAATCAGACCTTGCAAGCCTTCAATCTCGGAAATTATGATGTTTTTAACCTAAACTCATCGTTTCATACCATAATGCGAATGGATTGTTTGACGAATGCATACTATGGTGACAGAAGACGAGACAAACGACTGTATCACAGAAAAAACCGTTAAAAACCCTATGACACAACCCGTTCTCAAACGCACCGACGACCACATCCAGGCCACGCCGCGCGACGGCGCCTGGACATTGACTTTTGACGTTCGCCGCGGCGCCGCCCTTGATTCTTTGGACGTGGGCGGACGCACTCTGGCGCGACTCAGCTCGTTTTACGTGGACGATGTCCCGGACTCCGCCGGCGTGCCCGGTCGCGCCCGCGAATTCCGCAAAACCGGGGCGGCCATGGTCAGCGGTGCCGTCGTATTGCCCGTGGGTGCCGAAGTCGCTCTTGCCCGCACCTGGCGGATCGCGGGCAACCATGCCCGGGCAACCGCCGATCTCCGCTGGCCGCGCGGGGCTGTCGTCCAGCGTCATCTTGGCTTGGAGGAACTCACGCTTCCCGGCAAGTGGACTTCGATGCACTGCATTCCGCCGCTTCAGCACCTGATCGAGGGGGCAGTCCCCTTCGACCGGGAACTGCCGACTTTCGAGGGCGAGCGGATCATGCTTGCCCACTGGCATCGGCCGCCGCTGGCCATGGTCTTTCGGGACGCCGACGGGTTCGCCGTCGAGGTGGGCACCGGCGACGACATTTGGCGTTGGGAGCAATCCTTGGGCTACGGACCGGAAAGCGGCAGCTACAAGGTTTTTCTGGACGAGAACGGTTTGGAGTTGGTGCGGGAACCGCTGATGTGCTGCGATGAATTCACCCCCGAAGCACGGGAATACCGCTTCACCTGGCACTTGGCCTGGTCCGGAGGGCACGCCGGCGCCGCCGAGCGCACGGAAACGACCCCTCTCTCAGCCAACGTGGCCGATTGGAGTCTGGAAACCACTCCCTGGCGCGAGTCCGCGCGCCGACTGGTTCAAAATCCGGCCGAGCCGGAGCGGAGCACCAGTGATACGCACGCCTGCTTCAACAGCGCCGTCGCCCAAAAAACCTTCCGACGTTGGATCCGGCAGCTTGCCGAAACCCCCAAACCGGGCGAGTTGATCCTGCACGGGATTGGCCCCGGCCCCTGCACCGTGCCCGGACACGTGCGCCGCGGCGGCAAGGAAAACCCGTTGCCGCATTGGGATCTGCACGCCCTCATGGCACTCTCGGAGTGGACGCGACAAATCCTCGGCCGAGAATGGCGCGTGCAAGTCGAGCCCGCGGGAATCGGCCGCGCCCTGCCGTCGGTCCAAGGTCTTTTTCAGCCCGGCGGATTCGAACTGGAGACGCACTGACGGACAGAGGGGCGGAAAAGCCGGACCGGGGGACCAAAGGACTGAGAGACCGGGGGCTGGGGCGAGCATCAGGCAAGATCAGGTCACGCAATTCACTTTTTCCATCATTTACTATGCAAGCACCCTTTGACGAACTGCCCATCACCGGCTGGTATCCGCGCCACATGCTCAAGGCGGGCAAGGACATGGGCGAACGCCTGCGGCTGGTGGACCTCGTCGTCGAAATCCTCGATGCTCGGCTGCCCACGCTTTCGCGAAACCCCATGTTCGATAAACTCTTCGGCGAAAAACCCCGCTTCCTGCTCTTCAACAAGTCGGACTTGGTGCCGCCGGAGTTTGTCCAAACCTGGGAGGAGCGGATCAAGAAAGAAGGAATACCCTGCGACTTTGTCGACGCTCTG
>JBMCIU010000144.1:0-5077 GCA_048616755.1 Verrucomicrobiota bacterium | reverse complement strand
GCAAAGGCAACGCCGTTCGAGGTCAAACCACGCCAAGAGATCAAGAGTTCTGAATGTCAACGCGCTCGGCTCGACGGGAGTCTCGCCCGGGGCGAGGTGCATAGGAGGGCGGATTAGCGCAGCTGGACTTGGAAGGTTTGGGTCAGGTGGGTTCGGACTTTTTCCTGCGCTTGGTTGACTTCGGAGTCCTTGAGCGTGCGTTCCGGGTGTCGGTAGGTGATTGAGAATGTTAGGCTTCGTTGGCCTGCGCCGATGGTGTCGGGATCTTCGTAGACATCGGCGAGGTTGACCGCTTCAATATTCGGGATGTTCATTTCGAGCACTGCGCGTCGGATGTCTCCGGCAGGGACGGATGCGGGCGCGAGCAAAGAGATGTCGCGGACCGTTGACGGGTACTGGGGCAGGGGGGTGAAAGTGGCTGGATGGGAGGGGATACCCAGTAGGGTATCCAAATCCACTAGAGCGAGAAACGCCGGATGTTGCAGTCGGATGTCGGCGGTAAGCGACCCGGCGACTTGGCCGAATACGGCGACGGGGGTGTTGTCGATTGTCAGCTCCGCTGCGCGTCCCGATTCAAATGCTGGGTGCTCGGTCGCGCGGGCGACGGGGTTGTCCAGGCGTCGTTGGGCTATCCAGCTTTGCAGGATGCCCTTGAGATCGAAGAAGTCAAGTTCTGCCAGGCGCTCGTCGCCGAAGCGTTCGGGGTGCCGCGGTCCGTAGAGCAGGAGGGCAGCCTGCAGATGTTCCTCGCGCGAGTCGGTTGCGGAGAACACGCGCCCGATTTCGAACAGTTTGAAGGAGGAGTTGCCGCGGGCGATGTTGAGGGCGAGCGCGTCGATCATTCCGGGCAGCAGACTGGGGCGCAGGCACGCGGTGTCCGCACTCAGGGGGTTGGAGAGCACGACTAGATCGGCTTCATGAGCGCCGGTTCCGCGGATGGCTTTTTCCCGGCTCATATAGCTGTAATTCATCGCCTCGTCCAACCCCAGGGCGAGGAGTTCGGCGCGGACTTTTTCCTGGGGATGGAAGGCGTCTTCGCGGAGGGTGCCGCCTACGCTGGCGCGGACGGTGGCGGCCGGGATGTTGGCGAGTCCGTGGATGCGGGCAATTTCCTCGATGATGTCGGCTTCGCGTTCAAGATCGAGGCGGAACGAGGGGATTTCAACGCGGAGCACGTCGTCGACGATGCGGGTCGGCAGTTGGAGTCGGCGCAGGCAGTCGACCATGGTGTCGGCCCCCAAGTCGGTTCCCAGCAAGCGGTTGACGCGGGTCGGTCGGCAGTCGACGCAATGGGGCTGATAATCGGCGGTGCGGACATCGATGGCTTCATCAAGCAGTTCGCCGCCGGCCAGTTCGCAGAGCAGGGCGGCGGCACGGCGACTTGCGAACTCCGCCATTTCAAAGCTCACGCCGCGCTCGAAGCGGTGGGACGAGTCGGTGTTCAGCCCGAGTCGCCGCGCGGTGGCGCGCACCGTTGCGGGGTCGAAGACAGCGCTTTCCAGGAGAACGTTGGTGGTTGTCTCGCTGATTTCGGAGTTGGCGCCGCCCATTATACCTGCCATGGCCACGCCGCCTTCACAGTCGGCGATCAGCAGGTCATTCGGAGTCAGCTTGTGGGTTTGGTCGTCGAGGGTGGTCATAGTCTCACCCGGCGTGGCTCGGCGCACGATAACTCCGCCGCCGCGGAGGCGGTCGTGGTCGAAGGCGTGCAGTGGTTGGCCGCATTCCAGCAGGACGAAGTTGGTGATGTCAACGATGTTGTTGATGGGGCGCAGGCCGACGGCGCGCAGGTGTGACTGCATCCATTCCGGGCTGGGGGCAATAGTGACGTTGCGGATGACGCGGGCGATGTAACGGGGGCACAACTCACCGTCTCGAACGTCGACTGAGGCGACGTCGGCCGTGCGCGTTCCCGGGGCGGCATGCAGGGAGATGTCCGGCAGCTTGAAGCTGTCTGCGGCGTTGTAGACCGCGGCGGTTTCGCGTGCGATGCCGATATGGCTGAGCCAATCCGGGCGGTTGGGGGTGACTTCCCAGTCGACGACCACGTCGCTGTCGAGCCAGTTTGCCGCCGGCGTGCCGATCTGGGCGTTGTCCGGCAGGATGAGCAGTCCCGAATGGTCGTTGCCCAATCCCAGTTCGTCCGCGCTGCACATCATGCCGCGCGAGGCCACGCCGCGCAGTTTGGCCTTGTTGATCTTGAAGTCCTCGCCCAAGACTGTACCGACAGTAGCGACCGGCACTCGCGAGCCGGGGTTGCAGTTGGGCGCGCCGCACACGATCTGCAGCGGTTCGTCGTTTCCGACGTTGACTTGGCAGACGCTCAGCCGGTCCGCATCGGGATGCGGTTCGCGGGAGAGTATTTCGCCTACGACGACGCCGTCCGGTATCGAACCCTGGATGTCGATTCCCTCGACTTCGAGCCCGGCGAGGGTTAGTTGTTCGGTCAGTTCCCGAGGATCATCGGGAACTGGGACATACATTGAGAGCCATTGTAGAGATGTTTTCATCGGGTTGAGCCGGTGTTCGGATCAGAACTGGTGCAGAAATCTGACGTCGTTTTCGTACAGGTCGCGAATGTCGGTGAGGGCATGCCGGATCATGGCGATGCGCTCCACGCCCATGCCAAAGGCGTATCCGGACCACTGCTCGGGATCGTAGCCAACCGCGCGGAAGACCTCGGGATCGACCATGCCCGCGCCGGAAATCTCCAGCCAGCCGGACTGCTTGCAGATGCGGCAGCCGGCGCCGTTGCAGACAATGCACGAAAAGTCGTATTCGATGCTGGGTTCGGTAAAGGGGAAAAAGTGGGGACGGAAGCGAACTTGCACGTCCGTGCCCAATAACTCGCGGGCGAAGTGGGTCAACACACTTTTCAAGTCCGCAAGGGAGACGTCGCGGTCGATGTACAGGCCTTCGATTTGGTGAAAATTTGCCGCATGGGTCGCGTCGGGGGTGTCGCGTCGGAAGCAGCGCCCTGGACAGACGATGCGGACTGGCGGCTGAGTGGCCTCCATAACGCGGATTTGCACTGGCGAGGTTTGGGTGCGCAGCAGCCGTCCGTCGGGGAGGTAGAATGTATCCTGCACATCGCGGGAGGGATGATCCGCCGGGGTATTCAGCGCATCGAAATTGTGGTGCTCGGTTTCGATGTCGGGTCCGTCGGCCGCGATGAAGCCGAGTCGGCGAAAGATGCCGACGGTATCTTCCATAACTTGAGTGACGGGATGTTTGCGTCCGAGGGGGCTCTCGCGTCCGGGCAGGGTGACGTCGAGGGTGTCGCTCCCCTGTTCGGCGGCCGCACAGCGTTCGAAAGCGCGGTCGACTTCGGTTTCGACGGCGGCTTTGGCCTCGTTGATTCGTTTGCCTGCAGCCGGACGTTCCTCTTTGGGGAGTGTTCCCAGCTGTTTGAGCAGCGCGGTGACGAGTCCCTTTCGTCCGAGGTAGTGGACGCGCAAGCTGTCTACTTCGCTGGCGGACTTTGCGTCGGCCAGCGCCTGCCGTGCTTCGTCAATCAGGGCTTGAATGTTTGCGTCTACTTCACTCATGACGTGGGAGTCTTGATGGTGGTGTTTGTGTCTGGATTGCGGGATAAACTGTTGCCGCAAAGAATTCGCCGTCGCCCGCCGCCAAGTTCGGGGCGGCTGGGCGTGCGAAGATTGTTGGATCTATCATGCGGAGTTGCCGGTGTTTTTATCCGGTAGTTAGAGGCCGCCTTGGCCCATTCCCTGTTCGGAGACCTGGCGCTGAAGCTCCTCTTGGAAGTCCTGGATATCCTCTTCGGTCGGCTGTCCCTCGCCCTGGGGATTAAGCCCGAGGCGGCCCGATGAGTCCACGTACCATTCCGCGCGCACGCCGGACTTGAATACGACATCGCCGCTGAGCACGGCACCTGGACGGACAACCTTGCTGATGGATACTTGAGTCCCTCCGGCTTCGGATTCGCCGGTCGGCGCTTTCGAGACGTCCTGGATTACTTCCTGTCCCTTCCCCTGTTCCTCGTCGATGTGGTCCCAGTCGACTTCGAGTTCGGCAGCGAGCATGCGCAGGTCCAGGAAGGTAATTTTTTCGCCGTATTCCTCGTCCAGAACTCGTTGAACGTCCGCCAGCGAATGTCCTTCGTTGAGTTTTTGTCCGATAATTCGTTTGCGTTCTTCTTCGGTCATGTTGGATGTCCTTGGAACTTGGTGCGGAGTTTGTCTGATGTAGTGAAAAGAGATTCTACACTAGTATGGGATTGAATCTGCGACCCGCTGATCATGAGTCTATGACTTGCCATATTATCCCGGGTATTCGAACGAATAAACCACTTGATTCGAAGCTGTTTGGCTTCTTGCTTCGGTTGCCTATATGTATAGAGTCCAATGCAAAATCCTCGATTATTAGCCCTAGGCGCAGCCCTAAAAGAGGCGCGGGGATACTATAGCAGGGTTTGCGCCCTGTCAAACACCGTGAGGAGAAACACACACAAAGCGGGCGCGCAAGATGGCAAAAAAGGAGATACACCCTGAAAGCCCTGCAGAATGTCGCGCCCCCGAGCGTCTATATAAGGATACCAGAACGAAATACTTTCAGCTGTCCCTCGCCGCCGGGAGCAAGAGCTTCTATCTTGTCAGCTGATTTAACGGCAAGCAACGGTTCGAGAAGCTGACCAATTTCAATCGAACAGGAGTCGACCCTCGAACCGTTGGTTCGACACTCGCCGGGTGAAACGGAACCCGGAACCCGGAACTATCATCCAGTTTCACAGGAGTCCAGCCACCGGGCTGCCCGAACACCACCCGGTGAGACTGAATACCGAATCTTGAATCTTGAATTCTGAATTTTGAATGTTGAATGTTGGTGAAATGCAGCTTGCCAATCTGCGCCGTGTGATAACCGGCCCGGCCCAGAAGATGCTGGATACAGGCAACGTCCTCCGGCATCTCCTGCCCGTTTGCCGTGAGCCCCAGAGCCCAGGGATACTGGCCCGACATGAAACTCTGCCGCGACGGCATGCACACGGGGCTGTTGCCTATGAATACAAAATTTGGTTGGATTGCAACCGTACTGCGGCCATCTTGGCTGCAGAGAACTT
>JBMCIU010000143.1:0-5104 GCA_048616755.1 Verrucomicrobiota bacterium | reverse complement strand
TCCCCCCCGCCAGTTTTGCGGGATCGCCCAGCGCGCCTTTTTCAGCCACGACTTCGAATGCTCGGATGATGCCGATGACGGTTCCAAGCAGCCCCAGCAGGGGGGCAGTGTTGGCCAGGACGCCAATGGGGCGGAGCGACCGCTTGAGACGCCAGAGGGCTTCGTCAACAGTCTCCTCGATGGCCGCCTGCACTTGCTCGGAGGTTCCCTTGCGCCAGCGGTGTGCGACCTGGACGATACGGTGAACGTTGGCGTTGCCTTCGGAGTTCAGCAGTTCCTGCACGTTGCCGTTGCCCTGGGCGTCAGCTAGAATACGGGCAGGTTTCGGAGGCAAAATCCGCGCGCGTCGGGTTCGGAACGCCGCCTCCAGGATCAGCGCCAGGCCGAGAATGGATACGCCGAGGATTACCCACATAACCTCGCCGCCGCTGTTGAGAATCTCCAGAATCCGGTTGCCGAAGACGCCGGCGGGGGATCCCTCCCCTTCTGCACCTAGGCAGGCGGGAGAGCAGGCGAGCAGGATCAGCCCGACGAGCCCCGCAGAAAAGCAATGCCGAAAAAGGGACCGGTTCATTCGTTGTCCTCGTCTGTTAGTTTGGCGCTCCAGGTGCTGTCGGGATAGGATTGTTTGAGCTTGGACGCATAGATATTGGCTCGGCGCTCGTCTTCCGCCTTGCGGAACGAGAGGACTGCGTGGTAGAGAGCCTTGGGCGCGAGTTCGGGGTAGTCGTACAGCATGTCCACGCGGAGGAAGGATTTTGCGGCATCGACGAAATCGCCCCGGCTGAAGGCCACGGATCCGATGTTGAACTGTGCGCGCGCCGCTTCGATGGTGTCGGTGGCGTCCATGGTTTTTCGGAAGGCCGCTTCGGCTTTGTCGGGTATTCCGAGTGCCTGGTAGGCCAAGCCGCGTCGAAAGGACACTTGGTAGCCGCGTTCTGAGTTCGGGTGGGCGGACTCCAGGCGGTCGCACGTTTCCAGTACCCCCTTCCAGTCGCGCAGGTCCACGAGTGTGTCGCTGTACAAGTGCAGAAATTCCTCGGTAATCTGCTCGTCGGGAATATTTTCAAGTGCCTGTTCCATAACTTGGCGCGCCTCCTTAGGCTGGTCGGCACGACGGTCCGCCTCTGCCAAGCGAAGCGCGGCGTCCATGCGGAATTCTCCCTCGGGATACCGTTCGACAACGGTGCGAAACCAAGTGCGCGACTGCTCGGGATTTTCGCGTTTGCGGGCGCACCAGCCAAGCATGTAGATGGCGCGCTCGCCGATGGCCTCGTGGTCCTTGACCTGGCTGAAAAGCTTTTGCGCGCGCGAGTACTCCTCTGCCTTGTAGGCGAGTTCAGCGCGCTGCAGGAGGGCGTCGGCCCGGAAGGAGGCATCTTCGTCGGCATTCTTAAGGGCGCGCTTGAACAGCGAGTCCGCCGCTTCGGGATCGTTCTGTTTCAGGCGGCACCAGGCTAGGCCGTAGGCTGCAGCGGCGTTCTTCGCGTCCTTCTCAATCAGGGCTTGGTAGTGGGTAGCTGCGGCGTCTTCGTCGCCGTCGGCAAATGCGGACTCCGCAAGACGAAGGCGGATGGAGTCGATGTACCGACCGTTCGGAAAGCGCTCGGTGTAAGCGCGATAGTCGGCGGCGGCTTGCTCACGGTCGGTGAGGAAGGACAGGCGCAGGTAGGCCTTTTCGACGGGCGGAGCGTCCTCTTTGAGCGCCGCGGTCTTGCGATACCAGTCTTCCGCCTTGTCGGCGGCGCCGATCTGCTCGGAGGCGCGGCCGGCCATGTAGTGCGCTTCTGCTTTGAACTCTGAGTTCCGCCCGGCCAGGTCCGCGAAGTGAGTTCGGGCGTCCTCAAAGTTTTGGAGATCGTAGTGGCACCAGGCCAAGCGGTAGCGAGCGGGGGTTGTGAGCTCGTCCGCCTCCGCAAGCGCTTGCAGATGGGGCATGGCGTCCGCGGGACGGTCGAGTCGGTATAGATATTCGGCAAGCGCGAATCGGGCGTCGGGCGCCAATTCTGAATCGGGGTGCTGTTCAAGCAGGCGTTCCAGGGCGTCAACGGCGTCGTTCAGCTCGCCGGATGCTTCGAGAGCGGCCGCAAGCGAGTAGAGGATGGTCGGCCGATGCGCGGATTGCGGGTGAGTTGAAAGAAACGACCGCAGGCGCTTGACAGCCTCTTTGTGTTGACCGGCGTGCTGAAGTGATTGGGCCAGCATGGAATCAACGGTCTCGCGCCGTTCCTCAGGCAAATTTATCGCTTTTCCGGACAACGGAGCGAGAATTGAAATGGCCTGTTCGTACTTGCCTGCGTTGAAGCGGCATACCGCGAGCCAGTAGCGGGCGTCGGTCGCCTGCTTCTCCGACGGCGCGCCGTCCAGGATTCGCTGAAAGGTTTTCGCCGCGTCGTCGTAACGCCCGGATTCGAGTCGTGCTGCGCCGGCGTTGAACAGGGCCGAGGCGGCTCGTTCATTGTCCGGAAACTTGCCTGCGTATGCCTCGAAGGAGTTTGCGGCCTCGAGTTTGTCGCCGGCTCGAAACTGGTTCCACGCGCGTCGGAGCATCACCTCGTCGGTCAGTGCCTGGTTCGTTTTGATGTTGCCAAGCACGGCTGCGGACTGCGCATACTTGCCAAGAGCGGTAAGCGAGTCGCTGAGCGCGAGCTGAGCGCGCGGCAAATCGCCGTAGTCGGGATACTTGGCGATGAGGCGCTCAAGGGGTGTGACGGCTTGCTCGTGGCGACCGAGTCGCGCGTGGACCCAGCCCAGCGAGAACAGCGTGTCCGGAACGTGTTGGCTGTCGGGGAATTCGTCCAGAAGCTGGTTGTATCGTTTGAGCGCCGATTCGTACTGCTCCAAAGCCACGCGGGCTTCGGCGGCGCCGAGCAGGGCTTCCCGACGAATCTTGCCTTTGCCTGCCTCGGCTGCGGATGCGAAGCTATCAGCGGCATCCTGGGTGCGATCCAGTCGCTGCAGAGCGCGGGCGCGGTTGTAGTGAGCCAGGGGCGCCTGTTCCGCGTCGGGATGCTTGGCAAGAGCGGTGCGGTAGGCGCGGACCGCCTTTTCGAAGTTTTCCGTGCGGAAGTGGCATTCGGCGATGCGGTAGCGCGCTTTGGCGACCTGGTCGCCCTCGGAGTACTTGTCCAGGTAGGTTTGAAACTCTTCGGCCGCGGAATCGTAATCCAGCTGAATGAAAAGGGCTTCGGCAAAGTTAAACTGGTCCGGTGCGTCGCCTTGCACGACAAGAGCCGCCAGTAAAAAAACGGCGCAGAGAAGGAGTGGAGCGCGTCGATGAATCATTGCGTCAAATATGGAGTTGAGAAGACCTGAATTCGTGAAGAATTCGCTTGAGCCGTCCGGATCCTTGGCGGCGAGCGGCGGCGGATCTTTCATGAATTCAGGGCACAGTGAGCACGTTTGTCGTGGCCGCATAATTCAGCGTACGAACTGCGGAGAAACCGTCTCTCCGGCCACGGCTGCCACGGTTGCCTGCAATTCAGTTAAACAAGGAACGTCTGGGAGGCGGCGGTTATTGGAGGAGCTGTCCGGTCCTATGGCGCGACGACCCGGATATAGCCGTCGGTGCGCTGGCGAAAGCTGCCACTGCTCAAGTCTCCGTCGTCGATTCGTTGATCAAGCTGCTCAAGCTGCGCGACCGACACCGTCGGTTGGTGGACGGAGACACCGGCCTCGACGCCGAATACGCCGTGGTCCCAATCCCACTGTCCCCCCAACGGGGTATTCCCCTCCCAATCCAAGCCGTCCAGATACGAAGCCATCCCGTCGGGAATTTCGGAGGGGTTTTTGTCGGGCGGATATTCGCCATGCTGGGTGGCGTACATGTTAAAAGCGCCGACGGCCGTGCGCAGGTCCGAGGCGAAACGCGCATTCTGAGCGTTCTGCCGTACCTTCATGAAACTCGGAATCGCGAGCGCCGCAAGCAACCCGATAATGGCAACCACAATCATGAGCTCGACAAGAGTGAAACGGGATTGTCGCATATACGGCATCTCCTTTAATTGCTGAAAATCACCAGTAAGAAGAGCAAGACGAGTGCCAAATGCCGCACGAAGGATAAATTGCCGCATGGGTGTATCAAACTTGAAACAATTTGGGCAGGTGTCTCATTTTTGAGTCGCCGTGGCGGGGGCCGTTGACATCCATCGCACGCACCGACTTCAAAGCCAGTGCCGCGTTTGCGGGCGAGCGGGGTGGTTTCCACCGTTGTGTTCAAGCCGATTCCTGACACGGTTTGTTCGCGGCATGTCCGAGGTGCTGAATTGCTTTGCGCAGGTATTCCTCGCACATGTCATGCAGTTCGATGCGTCGACCGATGGGGCATGGGAAAGTCACAGCCAGTTGTCCGCCCAGGTGTTCGCGAAATTGCTCGACACCGCTTAGGACGGCCAGTTGACCAGTTTCGTCGCGTGTTTCGAGCAATTCGTCCCAGGTGGGCAAACCGGAATTGCGCAGTGCGCGGAGAATGGCGTCGCGCTCGTCGACGGGGATCAGGCCCGCGGATTCGGCGTAGCATGAATCCAGGGCGATGCCGATGGCCACCGCTTGTCCGTGTCGTATGCGATAGTCGGACATTGTTTCGAGCCGATGTGCCGCCCAGTGTCCGAAATCCAGCGGACGTGCCGTGCCGGTCTCAAAGGGATCGCCTGCGGTCATGATGTGTTCCGCGTGCAGCTGTGCCGAGCGTCGAACGGCGGTGCGAAGGCTGTCGGATTGCGGATCGCTCAGTTCCGGGGCGTTTTGACTCATAAAATCGAAAAACTCTCGGTCTTTGATGATGGCCACTTTGAAGGCTTCCGCGACTCCGTCCAGGGTTAGCGAGCGGTCGAGTGTGCGCAGCAGGTTGAAGTCGTTGATTACGGCCCAGGGCGGCATGAAGGTGCCGATGAGGTTTTTTTGCCCCGCGGCATTAATGCCGTTTTTCGTTCCCACTCCCGAGTCGTCCTGGGACAGGGTCGTACTCGGGATTCGCACCAGGCGAACGCCGCGATGTACGAGGGCGGCCGCAAAGCCGACCGCGTCCAAAAACGCGCCGCCGCCCGCCGCGATCACCACGCTGTGTCGGCACATTCGGCGTTCGGCCAGCTCGCGGATCATTCGG
>JBMCIU010000142.1:0-5129 GCA_048616755.1 Verrucomicrobiota bacterium | reverse complement strand
CGGAAGGCAAACCTGCGGAAGGCAAGGCTGCGGAGGGTGCGCAGAGCGGCGGAAACGGCGGCGCTGACGGGCGCAAGAAATCCGGCGGCCGTGGTGGGGGACGTCGACGTCAGGGCGGCAAGCACCGGGACCAGGTTGCCGAGAACTATGATTTGACGCAGCTGCAGGCCTGTACGATGATCGAGCTGACGCAGATGGCGTTGACTTTGGACATTGAGGGGGTCGGCTCGCTCAGCAAGCACGATCTAATTTTCGAGATACTCAAGGCGAACGTGGAGAAGAACGGCCTGATGTACGGCGGCGGCGCTTTGGAAGTGCTTCCGGACGGGTTTGGATTTTTACGCAACGCCGAGTACAGCTACTATCCGTGCCCGGAGGACATCTACATGAGTCCGTCGCAGGTTCGGCGCTTCTCGCTGCGCACCGGCGACTCGGTATTCGGGCAGATACGTCAGCCTCGCGAGAAGGAAAGATTCTTCGCGATGCTCAAGGTCGAGTCGATCAATGGTGAAGCGCCGATGCAGAAGAAGGAGAAGGTGCCGTTCGAAAACCTGACTCCGCTGTTTCCGACCAGCCGATTGATCATGGAGCGCGAATCGGGCGAACTTGGCATGCGCGCGGTGGACCTGATTACCCCGATTGGACGCGGGCAGCGCGGGCTCATCGTGGCCGCTCCGCGCACCGGTAAAACCGTGATCCTGCAAAAGATGGCCAACAGCATCACTGAGAACAACGAAGACATCGTGCTGATGGTTCTGCTGATTGACGAGCGCCCGGAGGAGGTGACCGACATGAAGCGCAATGTCGACGGCGAGGTAATTCACTCCTGCTTCGACGAGCCCCCCGAGCGCCACGTGCAGGTCGCCGAAATGGTCATCGAAAAAGCCCGGCGCCAAGTCGAGCACGGCCGCCATGTGGTGATTCTTCTGGACAGCATCACGCGCCTGGCTCGAGCCTACAACACGATCCAGCCGCACAGCGGACGGATTCTTTCCGGCGGCGTCGACGCCAACGCGCTGCACAAGCCCAAGCGTTTCTTCGGCTCGGCGCGCAATATTGAGGAGGGCGGCAGCCTGACCATTCTGGCCACCGCGCTGGTGGACACCGGCAGCCGAATGGACGAGGTGATCTTCGAGGAATTCAAGGGCACCGGCAACATGGAACTGCATTTGGACCGACATCTGGTTGACAAACGCATTTTCCCTGCCATAAATATCGAGAAAAGCGGCACTCGGCGCGAAGAGCTTCTGCTGCATCCCGACGAACTCGAACGGGTATGGAAGCTGCGGCGCGTGCTCAACGGCGTCTCCTCGGTGGAGGCCATGGAGCTAATGCTCAACAAACTAAAGAAAACCAAGAACAATATCGAGTTCCTCGTGTCGCTGCAGGTTTGAGAACTGCGGCGCGAACAAACAACAGATCATCGGCGCGCGCAAAAATATCGTCGCCGAAAGGTAGGGGAGAACGAGATTCTCTATGGAAACGATTAAATGTCCGTATTGTGAATGCACCGTCCGCATGATAGATGTGGACGCCGACGGCGGCGCCTGCCCGGAGTGCGGCGCCATTCTGACTGGCTCCGCGCTCTTCGACGATGTTCCGTTCGACACCGACGAGGTGGATGAGGAGCTGGGGCGAATCGGCGACGACCAAGAACTGGATGATTCCGGCACCGACGAACTCTGAGAGGTGACGACTTCACCGACGAGGAATGATGAGCGAGCAGACGAACGTCGTCTACGACGAAAGTAAAATCAAAACGCTGAGTTCCCTGGAACACATCCGCACCCGGCCCGGCATGTATATCGGCCGACTGGGCGACGGCAGTCACCAGGATGACGGCATCTATGTCCTGTTAAAGGAAGTCATTGACAATGCGGTCGATGAATTCATCATGGGGCAGGGGCGTCGAATCGACGTCTCGATTTCCGAGGATGATCGGGTCACTGTTCGCGACTTTGGCCGCGGCATTCCGCTGGGAAAAGTCATCGAGTGCGTATCGGTGATTAACACCGGGGCCAAGTACAACAACGAAGTATTTCAGTTTTCCGTCGGGCTCAACGGCGTGGGCACCAAGGCTGTTAACGCGCTGTCGGAATACTTCGAGGTCGTTTCGCGCCGGGAGGGAAAGTTCAAACGCGCGATCTTCAAGTCGGGGGCTTTGCAGGCCGAGGAGGAGGGCGAGTGCGGCGACGAACCCAACGGCACCGAAATTATCTTCCGTCCGGATCCGGACTTTTTCCCCGACTTCTCCTTCAACGAGGTGTTTATCCGCCGTCGCCTGTGGAATTACGCCTATCTGAACAGCGGGCTTAGTCTGTATTGGAAGGGCGAGCGCTTCGTCTCCCGAAACGGTCTGCGCGATCTGCTCGGCGAAAAGGTCGAATCCGAACGCGCATACGAGATTATCTACCATCGCGAGGCTAAAATCGAGTTTGCCTTCTGTCATACATCCACCTTTGGGGAGGTCTACTACTCGTTTGTCAACGGCCAGTACACCAATGACGGCGGCACCCATCAGTCCGCCTTCCGCGAGGGAATTCTTAAAGGCGTCAACGAGTTTGCCAACAAGAACTACGACGGCGCGGACGTGCGCAACGGCATCGTCGGCGCAATTGCGGTGAAAATCCAGGAGCCGATCTTCGAGTCCCAGACCAAGAACAAACTGGGCAACAACGATATCCGGGCCGATTTGGTCTCCGCCATCAAGGCCGCCGTGGCCAAACATCTCTACAAAACCCCGCAAACCGCCGAACGGATTATTGACAAGATCGCTCAGAATGAAAAGGTCCGCCGGGAAGTACAGGCCGTGCGCAACCAGGCCAAGGAAAAAGCCAAGAAGGTTTCCCTGAAGATTCCCAAGTTGCGGGACTGCAAGTATCACCTTTGCGACGACAAGGAAAGGGGCGGTGAGTCCATGGTCTTTCTCACCGAGGGGCAGTCCGCGGCCGGTTCGATGATCTGTTGTCGGAACGTTGACAATCAGGCGGTTTTTTGCCTGAAGGGCAAACCGCTGAACGCGTTCGGTCATCGTTTCAAGACCGTGTACGCCAACGAGGAATTCTACTACATCATGCGCGCGCTCGGCATCGAAAACGGCATCGAGAGCCTGCGCTACGAAAAAGTTGTCATCGCCACCGACGCCGATGTCGACGGCCTGCACATCCGCAACCTGATCATCACATTCTTTTTGACCTTTTTCGAGCAGTTGGTCTTGTCCGAGCACCTCTACGTGCTCGAAACCCCGCTGTACCGCGCCCGCAACAAGAAGCAAACCTTCTATTGCTACAGCGAAACCGAGCTGAGCGAAGCGAAACGCAAGCTGGGCAAAGCGCCCGAAGTTACCCGCTTCAAAGGCCTTGGCGAAATTTCGCCCAAGGAGTTTGGCCAGTTCATCGGCCCCAACATCCGTTTGCTGCCGGTCACGGTCAACAACATGGGCAATGTCCCCGGCCTACTGACGTTCTTTATGGGGAAAAACAGCAAAGAGCGCCGCGACTACATCATGGGAAACCTCGTTTAAAATACTGTTATGCCCGATCCAAACGACACCCCGAATACCCCTCCGCCGGATATGCCGGAACCAGCCGAGTCGACAGAACTGGATTCCACCCCGGTCGACGGGGGCGCCACCGCCAAAGCGGCCGAGGACGATTTTCTCGCCAACATGATGGCGGGGAACTTTATCGAGTACGCCTCCTATGTCATCAAGGAGCGCGCGATCCCCGACGTGGACGACGGACTCAAACCGGTTCAGCGACGAATTCTGCATTCGCTGCACCAAATCGACGACGGCCGCTTCCACAAAGTGGCCAACGTTATTGGCCACACCATGCAGTACCACCCCCACGGCGACGCCTCGATCGGCAGCGCACTGGTGGTGCTGGCCAACAAGGAATTCTACATTGACAAGCAGGGGAACTTCGGCAACATTCACACTGGCGACGCCGCCTCCGCGGCACGCTACATCGAGTGTCGCCTCACCCCCCTTGCCCGCGACATCCTGTTCAATCCGGAGATCACCGAGTTCGAGGACTCCTATGACGGCCGCAACCGCGAGCCGGTTCGTCTGCCCGCCAAGCTGCCCTCCCTGCTCATGCTCGGCGCTGACGGCATCGCCGTCGGCATGTCCACACGCATCCTGCCGCACAACTTCAACGAGCTGATCGACGCGCAAATCGCCATCCTGCGCGGCAAGGCCAAGCCAGTCTACCCGGATTTCCTTACCGGCGGGCTCATGGACGTTGGCGAATACGCCGACGGAACCGGCAAAGTCAAGGTCCGGGCGCGCATCGAAATCGTTGACGACAAAACCCTGGTCATCCGCGAAGTTCCCGCGGGCACCACCACTGAAAGCCTGATGGGCAACATCGAGGACGCCGTCCGACACGGTAAAATCAAAATTGCTCAGATCAAGGACTACACCGCTGAAAACGTCGAGATCGAGATCAAACTGCCCCGCGGCATGTACGCCAAAGAGACCATCAAGCGACTCTATGCCTACACCGACTGCGAGGTCAACATCTCCTCCTCGATCATGGTCATTTGTGAAAACGAGCCGGTGATGATGACCGTCAGCGAGATCCTCCAGCGCAACGCCGACAAGCTCCAGGAATACCTGCATTGGGAACTGCAAATTCGCCTGGGGCGACTCAACGAGGCCTTCCACGCCAAAACTCTGGCTCAAATCTTTATCGAAAACCGCATCTACAAACGCATCGAGGACTGCGAATCCTGGCAGGCCGTCCTGGACGAAGTCCATGCTGGACTCGAACCGTTCAGCGATCAGTTCCGACGCGAGGTCACCGACGAGGACATCGAACGCCTCCTGCAGCTGCAAATCCGCCGCATTTCAAAATTTGATCTGGACAAAAACCGGCAGGAGCTGGACGACATCCTGCGGCAGATCGAGGAAACCCGCGACAATCTCGAAAATCTCACGCGCTACGCCGTCGACTACCTGAAAAAAGTCAAAAAGACCTACGGCAAGGAATTCCCCCGCCACACCGAAATCACCGACCTGGGCGAAGTCGACGCCCGCCAAGTCGCCCTCAAAAACCTGCGCGTCGGACACGACCGGCAGAACAACTTCGTCGGCACCGAGGTAAAAAACAGCAATAAATCCGAGG
>JBMCIU010000141.1:0-5168 GCA_048616755.1 Verrucomicrobiota bacterium | reverse complement strand
ACGCGGAACTCTGACCTTAAAAACGCATGGGCCACCCCTTGCTCCTGGCCGGGTTTGACCCCGTGAACGGTTACTCGAAGACCAATGCGTCCGCCGCCAGGGCATCCAGGTTCGGGGTGCGCACCGGCCCGCCGGCGTATCCCGGCAAGTCGGCCCGCAACTGGTCGCAGAACATGATCAGCACATGTGGGGGATTGTCGTCTGCCATGTGATTATTCCGTTGCTTGATCCGCCAAGTCGAGCTCGGCAAAGACGCCGGGCTGATGATTTCCCTTCGGACTCAGCGGGAATTGAAAGATTTCGTGTTTGTTGCCAACGTGGCGATTGCGCCCGAGAAGGATACCCGCCTTCTGCGGTGGTCCATCCAGACCGAGGTCGTTCCACGGGATCGCTATCTCGGCCGTCCAGTGATCGCCTGCCGTTGATGCCCCGGCTCGGAGATCCGGCAGGTTCACTTCTTTGTTGAATCCCTGTCCATCAAAGATGACGCCCGCAGTGTTGACGACGATCTGGTAATAGTCCCGGCCCTCGCCGTCACCGTCGGGTTCGAGCATGAGCTCGACCGAGTCGTCGCTGTAGACGGCCTCGTCGCGCTGCTTCGCATCGGTCTTGAGCGCCTCCATTTGGTGTTCCTCGCAGTGGAAGGCGAGATAGAGGGCATCCTCATCGTACGCGCCCCAAACGCGGGTCCGCGGCTTGACCGGGCGCTTCTGATCCATCCGCCCCAGCAGGGCGACGTCGGGGGTGTCCTGCCAAGCCGGCTCGTTCAGCTCGCCGTCGATGGTGGGTGCTGCATCGGTCGGCTTAATCTTTAGCGGGGGGCGGGTGCCCACCAGTGGCAGTGCGAGCGTGGTTGAGGTCGAGTCCTGCGCGCCGTTGGCCTCTTCGTTTTCGAGGGCGAGGTCCACCTTCACGCGCGGCAACGGGTAGCGCGCCTTGCCGTGCGCCGCCCGCGCCCGTATTTCCAGGGTTTTTGCCTCCCCCGGCGCCAAGGTGGTCTCGCCGATCGCCCCGGCGAACTGCCACGCTGCGCCGTGTCCCCCCTCGGGTTGAACCGTCACCTGCAAAGCTTCGGACCAGTGGTTCTCCACCGGCATCGGGAAAACCCACTCGCCTTCATGCTTCTTGCCGGAAGCAAAGTTCAGATCCGGTGTGTAAATCTCGAGCGTAACAGGGATAAAGCGGAACGAAAACACGTCCGCGTCCTTCAGTTCAAGGCGCAGGCGAATCGGCTGTCCGGCCAGGTCGCTGACATCGCCTCCGCCTTTCCATTGAACAACCCGGTCGAGCGAATCGCCGTAGATCGGCGGGCAGTCATCCAGCGCGAAGCCCTCGATCGGCTCGCCGGCCGGGGTTTGAATTTCCACGCGCACCGACCCGGCAGCCGACGTGGCCGTGTTCAGCACCAGCCGGTCGCCGTCGAAGGTTATCGTTTTGGTGATCAGCTCCCCGCCGCCCATCGGCGCGCCAACCGAAACGAATCCGTCCTTCCGGATCGTGTAGTGGCGGATGCGCGTATCCTCGCCCTTGTAGTATCCCTCGTTGACGTAGATGGACCATTCGGGCGGGGCGCCTTCCAGGTGGCTTTCGGTTTCCACCAGCCCATGCCAGATGTAGTTGCTGCGGTTTTGCCACTTGCCTGCACCCGGCCCGGGCGGGACAAGCGCTTCGGGGCGGCGGTGAAAGTTGACACGGTCTCGGCTGCTCATCAAAAGCCCCTCGGTCAGGTCGCCGCGGTCCGGCAGGAGGCGGGTCGGGAACCCGATCAGCAAATGGGGCGCCCGGGGATGCGGGATGATCTGGTTGGTATAGAGCTGTTCCTTTTCTGAACCGGGATATTGCAGCCATTCGGGCTCGGACCAGTTGACAAAGTCCTCGCTGGTCGCGGTGCGGATGTCGCGCATCTCATCGCGGAAGTCGCGGAAGTAGGCGCGGTATTTACCCTCGTGGGCGTCCCAGAACGCCAGGTTCTGGGAATCGAACGCGCCCTTGGTGATAACCGGTTCATCGCGCATCAGTTGCCAGTGAATGCCGTCGGCGCTTTTGAAGATGTACAGCCCTTCCTTGTACTCCGGGCCGATTGCCTTGTACTTCGCGTCCGCGGCGGCGTCGGGATTGGGGTCTTTGAACGGAACGAACGCGTGGCGTCCGATTCCGTCCCAGACGATGTTGTTTTTCTTCGAGCCGTTAAACTCGACCACCCCAAGGTTGGGTTTGCGCCAGTCAATGCCGTCGTCGCTCTCGGCGTAGCAGACCACCTGGCGATGAGATTTGCCGCCGCCGTGCTGTGAACCGCGGTAGTACATGCGGTACTTCTCATCGTCACGGAAGATGGTGAAGTACCCGCAGGTGTTGCCCTCCCACGGTTCATCGGTGCGCAGCACAACCTCTCGGGGGACCGGACGGTGCATCCGCTGCTTGGCATCGCCTTTGAGCCTGTCGATCAGACCATCGTCCAGCAACGGCTCAATCCGGTCGTCGAGCGGGTAGGGATCAGCAGCGACTGCTGCAGCGGAAACAAACATGAACGTCGACAAAAGAAAAGTGAGCAAGTACACTGGCGAAGCAAACTGTGAAGTGATGAACATATTGAGGACTCCTTTATGATGCGTTTGTGCCAGAACCGATGGGCCGGTCTTCACTCGCGGTGTACGGCACTGGCGGTTGTGTTCGAGATTGTTTTTTGTCATTTGGTTACCTCCGTTACGTTGTCGCTCAGGTCGAGTTCGGCGAAATAGACATCGGCGGCGGATCCGCGCGGCGGGTCCACCACTCCGTGATGATAGGCGTGCTGGGAGTAGTACGTCATGCATATACGCCCCTCCGGATCTTTGATCAGGCCGGGGTACGAGCAGTCACCGGTGGCGGGGAAGCGCAGGACCAGCTCAAGTTGGCCGCGCCGCACCTTCCACATGGCCATGCTCCAGCCCTTGCGCTCGGCGCCAAACGCGAAACTGTGATCCCCGTCCCGGATCGGGGTCGAGCGGCCGGCGACGTACAGCTCATTGTCATGCTCAAGGAATATGGGTGCGTGGACCATCGGATGCATCGGGCTTACCTGCCAATCGGTATACGGCGGGCGCGCGGCGGCGAAGTAGCTGCCGACCGCATCGTCTTCATGCACCGTCCGTGCAACGATCCACGCCTCGCCGTCGGGCTGGAAAACGATATCGCTTTCGTTCAGCCCCATTCCGGCGCCGACGCGGGCGATGGTCTCCCAGTGCAGCAGGTCGTCGCTGACCGCCAAGTCCAGTTCGTGCGGCTTATTGCCGTCCGCCCAGCTTCCGGTAATATCCGCAACGAGCCCGTAGTAACGCCCCTCGTGCGGGCGGACGCGCCAGAGCCAGCGCTCGGTTTCCAAGATGGGCTGCGGCGGATCCCAGTCGAAGCCGTTTGTCGAGAAGGTGATGTAGTGCTGCAGCTTGCGGTTCTTAAGGTCGGTCCAGCTCGGGAACAGACAGGCCATGCACGAGTCGTCAATGGGCAGCAGTTTGGGATCCCGGCAATCGCCGGGCATCTTCAGGTGCGCGACCTCGCGAAAACGCTGGCGGTCGGCGGAGACAGCGACCACCGCCTCGCCGTCCTCGGAAATATGCCCGGCCCCCTTGCGATAGCTGATCCAGTAGTTGCCCTGCCAGTACTGCAGGTCGGTGAATGCGTTGTGGTGACCGTCGCGAACGACGGTGGCCAGACGACTGATGTGAGCCATGAGCGGTCTCCTGTGAGGCTGATTTCAGTGTTCAGTGTTCGGGTGTTGGTTTTGGAAATCTGCAAAATGTTGAATGTTGAATGATGAATCATGAATCTTGAAGCACGAAGATTCAGTGACTGGAATTCATCTACAGGCGTTCCGCCTGTGGGGGTCTGGGTTCAGTTTGGTTCAACCCTGATTTCAACTTGTTCGACTTCGTTACGAGCGTCGTCGATAGGGAACAATAACGTTTCCAAGCATCGGGAAGTGTTTTTTGTTGAGGGTGACGAGTGGGACATCGCAAACAACTGATGTCGCGGCAATGAGACCATCAATGAGGTCAATACCATGGCTGAGTGCATACGTGGTCCGAAAGTCTCCTCCGATCTCGCAAATGGCTGCGTCTGCGGGAATAACCTCGAAGGCTGTGGTGAATTCGCGAAGCTTTTGTTTTTCCGTATCGTTTCTGGCGCCTGCGTGCAGTTCTGCAACCGTAAGCGCGGAGATGCTCATGAGTTCGGAACTCGCCTCAAGGTATTTCACCGCCTGGGAGTGATCCCGCAAGTAGTCAATGAGAATATTGGTATCCAGGAGGATGCCGCTCATCTTGACAACCTCGATTCGACCTCATTTCGGACCCTTTGGAATTCGTCCGGCCCGCGATCTTTCCACATTCCGCGGCACCTCCGCAGCACGTCGCGCCTGGGCAAAGCAGAGGGGCCGGCAAGAAACTCGTCAATCGCATTGCGAATCAACTCGCTCTGCTTGAGCCCGGAACGCCTGGCAAGCGCACGCAGTTTCCTTTTCTCCTGGTCCGTTACATAGATCTGTGTTCGAATCATACGAAATCTCCATGATGATGTATAAAGGCAATGTATATTGTGCGCCTTGCCTTGTCAAGTAGAACTCGCAGGTTCGCGCAAGCTGAGCGTCAAGACGTAGGGCCTGCCTAACCTCAGGGCATTGTTTTTTTCTCTCGCGTGTTTCTGATTTGCGTCGATTCGTTTGATTCGCGGTAAAATTTGCCTTTGTATTCAAGTTCGTCTCGTTCCCCGGCGCTCGTCAATCCGGCGGCAGCATGCCGTAGGCAGGGCGGTCGTCGTTGGCGTGGAAGGGAACCCTGACAAAGTTCGGATCGTTCATGCGCAGCCGCCGCGCCTGCACGCTGTTCGCCGCGCCGCGTATCGGGCGCGGTTCAGCGACGGCAGCAGCAGCGCCGCCAGAATTGCGATGATCGCAATTACCACCAGCAATTCGATTAATGTGAAACCGCCGGCGCATCATCCGCGTCGGCGCTGTTTGTGCCTGGCGAGAAAAGCCATGGCGCGGTTCCGTGGTGTCTGACTGCGTGACTTCATGACTCCGTGACTCCGGATTGAGCGGGACCCCGATCACCGATAACCCGATCACCGGTTACTTCGACGGACGCCGCCGCGGACGGCGGTTCAGCAGCGTCACGCCGCCGAGCAGCAGCAGT
>JBMCIU010000140.1:0-5214 GCA_048616755.1 Verrucomicrobiota bacterium | reverse complement strand
TCGCCATTCGCCGTCGTTTGTTTCCTGTTTCCATTTGTGCAGCGCCTGCCGATGCTTATCGATCAGCGCGGTCAGGTCGGGGTTGTCGATCAGGTTGGCGGTTTCGCCGGGATCGGCGTGCAGATCGAAGAATTGTTCGCGCCGCTCGCCCTCGGAGTATACGATGTATTTGTAGCGGTCGGAATAGACCGCCCGCCCGGCAATGTCGAACGGCTTGCTGTGGATGCCGAACTCAGTCTCCACGACGAGATGCTCGCGCCATGCGCCGTCCGCTTGGCCGGTTGTCAGAGGGCGCAGGGAACGTCCTTTTTTGTCCGGCGGCAGGGGCACGCCGGCGTAGTCGCAAAAGGTCGGGAGCAGATCGAGGCCGGTCGAGGCCAGATGCGTCCGGTCAACGGCGCCGGCGGTGGACGCCTGCGGGTCGACGACAATCAGGGGGACGCGGCAGGGCTCCTCGTAGAGCACCTGTTTCTGGTTCCAATGATGCGCCGCATTGCCGTCGCCGTGGTCGGAACTGAAGACGACGAGCGTGTTGTTTTCCAGCCCGTGGCTTTCGAGACGCGCGAGAATGTCGCCTGCGATGCGGTCGATCGACTCGACCAGGCGGGCGTAGGCCCAACGAAACTGACGCCACTGCGCGGGAGTCCAGTCGATGCTGGGGTAGGCCGCGGGCGAACGCGGCTGGAGTGCGCGGAGGACATCGGGTTCCAACTCGTCGATAGCGAAGTTCGCGGGCAGCTCGGGGCACTGGTCCGGCGGCGGTGGCGGCGGGAGCTTGGCCTGGGGCAAATCGGCACCGCGAGCGAACTGGCAGATATCGTGCGGATTCTGAATCGACACGGTCAGGAAGAAGGGCTTATCGCGGGCGGCCGCGAAGAAGGCGTCGCATCGGTCCGGCAGTTCCGCGTCCTTTACAAGCCCCAGTGTCTCCCAGCCGTGGATATCAATCTTGTCGGGGTGAATGGGCTGATGCCACTTGCCGAAATAGGCGGTTTCGTACCCCGCTTGGCGCAGCAACTCTCCCACCCAGGAAATCGATTCGTCGGCGCTGCGTTCATGCGGATGATAGTTGAACGGCACGCCGATCTCGTGGGGATAGCGTCCCGTACTCATGGCGCCGCGCGACGGGACGCACAGCGGCTGAGCGCAGTAGGCGCGTTCAAACCGGGTGCCGCGGCTTGCCAGACGATCCAGATTCGGCGTCGCCAAGTCGCCGTTGCCCGCGCAGCTCAGCATGTCGGCGCATTGCTGGTCGGTAAAGATGAACAGGATATTGGGTTGGTCTTGTTTTTGCATTGTTTGTCCTAAATTGGCTGTGCAGTGCTCATTCCTGCCGCAACACCTCCCATGCCGGCAGGTGATGGATACCGTTGCGTGTGCCGAACTGGACATCGTCCAAGCTTATGACCATTTTCGGGTAATTGTCACGGATCATTTCCAGGCTGCGGTATTCACGTTCGATAATCGTGTCGTCAGCCAACAGATAGCAGATCTGGGCGTAGGTGCGTTGCCCCTCTTTTTCCAACACAAAGTCCACTTCCAAATTCCGATAGCGTCCAACATGCACTTGGTACCCTTGCGCACTCCAATACAGATAAAAGCAGTTTTCGAGCCGACGAGAGAGGCCGGGATCGTAGTCCGGCGCCAAGTATTGGCGGAAAGCCAAGTCATTTACATAGTACTTGCGCGCCCCGGCGAGAATCTCTTTGCCCCTGATATCGTATCGACTACATTCATGAATGACCAATGCCCGCTCGAGATAATCAACATAGCGCGACAAGGTTTCAAAATTGGTTTTTACACCACTGCTGTTGAGGTGATTTACAATTTTGTTTATAGAGAAAAAGCTTCCGATATTCGAGCAGAAAAACTGAAACAGTCGTTCCAAAAGTGCGATGTCCTGCACTCCGAATTTGCGCACAATGTCGTTAAGCAGGATCGAATCCCGCAAAGCCATGACATAATGCCGCCTGGCTTCGTCTGTTTTAAGATTGGTCAGTTCCGGCAACCCGCCCTGTTGAAGGTATGCCAACAGGCCGGGCTTGTCGGGTTGTAGGCCGTACGCCTCGCAAAACTCCACAAGCGAGAGCGGATATATGGCAATAGGGATGTGACGGCCGCTCAAAAATGTTCCCAGTTCCGATGAGAGCATGTGCGAATTGGCGCCGGTGATATACAGTTCGAAATCCGGTTTGTTCTCCTGAGCGTAGGATGCCGCCAATTTCTCCCAACCGGCAATCTCCTGCACTTCATCAAGTAGCAGATATACCTTGCTGTGCTCGACCGCAACCTTGTTCAGATAAAAACGGATAAGCTCATCCAACTGGTGGTATTCGGTCAGCTCGGAAAAGTCAATATGCTCCTTGTCCAGATAAAAAATATTGCGCGCATCAGCACCACAGTCGATCAACCGTTGAATCAACTGACGCAGGATGTAGCTCTTGCCGGTTCGACGTTGTCCGACCAAAACCTTGATCAACCGGTTGCCGGAAAATGAATCAATGCGTTCAAGATAAATCGGGCGCGGCACGCCGGTGCGGACGGTTTCCCCATGCCAGTAATTGTGTTTTTCGAGTTTCGCAAAGAGAGTTTGCGCGCTCATGTTGCCTCCTGCAATTTATTGAGCTTGATATGAAACTCTACTTTCGCATGGCAGAAAATTCAAGTCTACTTTAAACCTGAATCCGTGAAAAATCGCCGCCGTATCTTTCGAGGCAGGTAGGGATGCCCTCCACACTTTTGCAAGCGGGAGTGGATTGCTTAGAAATCCAACCAAATTCTGTGGACATAACAGTCAAGAGCGCTGTCGGGGTCTACCTATCCTGCAGGGGATTTCTCCATTTCAAGGCGGGGAACCTCGCAAAGTCAGTGTCGGTGGAATGCAGTACGCAACCGTGCTCGATTGCGAGGGCGGCAAGATGCGCATCCGTCACGAGATTCGCAGTTGCTTTGCCCATCCAGAGCATCTCTGCGAACACCGTCCAGTGGCGCTCAGTCGGAACGACAATGCGGGTACACGGTTGCCGCAGCCAGCTTTCTACGCGGGCGGCGGCTTCCTCGAGGGACAGCGGGCGTTCAAAGACTCGCCGGTTTGTGCCGATGCGGATGAATGCGTTCAACACCGTCCAACACAGGCACACCGGCGCAGTGCCGCTGAGCTGCTCGTCCCACCAATCGCGCGCCCGGTCATGCGGCTTGCTGAGGCTGTCCTCGGCATAGAGAAGGATATTGGCATCAACAAATATCAACGGGCATCTTCTCCCTCAACCTGGGCCAGCAATTCTTGGATGTTATCCAAGTTGTATCCCCGGTGCACCCCCATGGGATGGGCTTCGGTATGATATGGGCGTCTTTCGGCGGGTTCTTCCACTTGGTCCAGTCCCGACCTCAATGCCTCGTTGATGACAAATTTGAACGAGGCGTGCCGCTTACCGGCAATTCGTCGCGCCCGCGCCAGAACATCGTCGTCAATTGTAATTGTGGTTCTCATACAATTACTCTAGCATCATGAACAGTGATGTCAACGCATCACTTGTGGTTAAATCTCAACTCGGTGTCGCAGTCTCAAGGGTCGTGCAAGGTGAACACCATGTCGGGGGACAGTAGTGGCAGGCTCGGCGAGCCAGGCCCTACTTTATGGCGTTCAGGTTGCGCGATCCTGCGAGTTCTGGTCTTCAGACGGCAGTTGCAGCGAAGCTTAAGCGAGCGGACGGATTGGCGTCAATGCACGGATTCGCAAACGGCGGGGCGCATCCCTCCAATCAGCCCGGCTTGCTAAAGCTGCGCCTCCACTGCCGCGGTTAAGCGGAACTTTGACCTTAGAAACGCCCGGGGCAACCGTTGCTCATAGTCGGGACCGCCTCCCCGTGAAGGGTTACGCGTCCGGTTGTCGGTCGGCGAGGAAATCCGCCATGGCCTGCTCGTAGTAGGGCGTTTTCAACGGTCCGTGCAGGAGTGGGTCGTCGACGGAGCGCATCCAGGCCAACAGTTGATTGGACAAGTCTTTGACCCGGTCGGCGTTTTCCGGGGCGTCGCCGACATCGCAGAGTTCATACGGATCGTTTTCCAGGTTGAAGAGCTGGACAAAGGGACGCGCGCCCTTGGTTTTGCAGCGTTGTTCGTGGGCGGCAAAGGTCTTCGGCACGACCTCGACCGGGTAATCGACGGTTCGGCCCTGGTCGAAGTAACGAATCAGATGCCAGCGGTCGGTGATGATGCTGCGCGACAGGTTATCGCGTTTCATCTCCGGTGTGTACTGGGCAAAGGCGGCGGTGCGCGGGGTGGCGCTTTCGTCGTCGCCTGCCAGGACAGAGCGGAAGCTGACGCCCTGCATAGTGTCGGGGATTGGCGCGCCGATCCAGTCGAGCAGCGTCGGCAGCACGTCGACATTGCTGATGACCGGATCAAAGGTTTTGCCGCCGGTCAACGCCGTGCCGGGTTGGTGCAGGATCAGCGGCACCTCGATGCCCGCCTTGCGCACCGTCCATTTGGCGCCGGGATAGGGCATGCCGTGGTCGCTGGTCATGACCACCAGGGTGTTGTCGGCTATCGGGCTATCGGCCAGGGCTTCGAGGATCTCGCCGACATATTGATCGAACTGCCGGATCGTGGCTTGGAATTCGGCCAGATCCTCACGGATGGCCGGGGTGTCCTGCATCCAGGGGGGTATGAAGACACCCTTGCTGTCGTCCCTGCCGTGTCTGAAGGGACGATGAACTTCGCTGAATCCGACCTTGGCGTAAAATGGGCGGTCAAACGATTCGGCTTCGTTGATCAGGTCGCAGGCCGCGGTCACGCTTTCATCGGCGCGAACGCGCGGTGAGCGCAGTTCGTGATAGCCGTAGCGTTTCCAGTCGGGATCAATGTGGTGGAAGCCGATGAGGCAGGTGTGATAGCCAAGATCCCCGAAGATTTCGGCGCTGTGCCGTTCGTCGTCGTTGAGCCGCCACCACCACGGCGCGTGCGTCAGGCCCAGCAGCCCGTTGCTCTGCGGGTAGCGTCCGGTATGCAGGCTGCCGCGTCCGGGCGAGCAAACCGCCGAGGTCGAATAGGAATTCGTGAACCGCACGCCGCGCTGCGCCAGTGCGTCCAGGTTGGGGGTATTGACGGTGTCCACGCCGTAACATCCCAGGTGTTGTCCCAGGTCGTGACAGGTGATGAGTAAGATGTTGGGTTGGTTTTGCATGGGGGAGGAGTTCCGGGTTCTGAGTTCTG
>JBMCIU010000139.1:0-5237 GCA_048616755.1 Verrucomicrobiota bacterium | reverse complement strand
TTATTTTAAACAGAAATAGTGATAGAGCATAGAGATCAATAGCTCTGAGCCCCGCGGCGTTTCGGTCTTAGCTTTCGAGCTGGTTTTTTTGCCAGCGTGCGGCGAAGAGGATGTCGCAGTCGCCTTCCCATGGGCGGATGGCGAGCATTCCTTGGCAGCGGTCGCCGGTTAGCGGATGGGCAAAGGATTGCAGCTCGAACTGGTCGTTTTTTTGGGTAAAAGCATTGACGACGCCTTCGTTTTCGACACCGAACATGGAGCAGGTGATGTAGACGAGCGTGCCGCCGGGTTTCACGGCGGTGGCCGCGGCCTGGAGGATTTCGAGTTGCAGAGCGGCCATTTCGGCGGGCTCCTCGGGGCGGGTGGTCCATCGTCCGTCGGGGTTTCGCCGCCAGGTCCCGGAGCAGGTGCATGGAGCGTCGACCAGGACGCCGTCAAACGTTGCTTTTCGGGAGCGGACGGATTTGCCGTCCCACGGTTTTGTTTCGACGTTGGGCAGTTCAGCGCGTCGAGCGCGGCGACGCAGGTCCTTAAGTTTGTACTCGCGAATATCGCTGGCGACCACGGTTCCCTTTCGCTCCATCATTTCGGCCAGCAGGAGGGTTTTTCCGCCTCCGCCGGCGCAGGCGTCCCACCAGCGTTCGCCGGGGCGCGGAGCGCAGACCATTCCGGCGGCTTGCGAGGCCAGGTCCTGCACTTCGTATTGACCGCGGCGATACCCGTCGGTTTCGTAAAGGCTCACTCGGCTCTGCCGAATCTGGAGTGCGCAGGGAATCGTGGGATGGGGACGCGGGGCAATGCCGGTTTTTTCGGTCAGTTCGGCGATAACTGGGCGGGCGGCGTTGGGCCTGCACCGCAACCAGAGGGGGGGACGGCGCTGGAGATAGTCGATGAGCCGGTCGTGCTGGGAGGTGATGGTCACTTCGGGCAGAACCCACGCCGGCATTAGGTCGTGCCAGCTGGGCGGGTGTTTGACGGGGGTGGCGAACAATGTCCACAGACTTTTCAGTCGTTCTGAGGCAGTGGCTTTCATCCGAATGGACTCGACCCGTGCGGGTGGTGCCGCAGTCAGGGTGCAAAAGGCTTCCCAGAGTTCGGGACGCAAACTTTGATTGTCCAGAAGCACTGCGGCCAAGGCCAGGCGCGCGAGATCCTGGCGGGGGACATCGGAATCGTCCTCGATCAGTCGGGTTTCCGGGGAACATTCCAGGTGACGCAGCCACCCCCACCAGCGCAAGGTGGCAAAGACAGTTTCGGAAATGAACCTACGGTCGCGGCCACCGTATTCGCGGTGTTGCCTAAAATGGGAGGAGAGAATTCGGTCCGCCGGTCGCCCGTCGCGCAGCACGGGGCGCAGAACTGCCTCCAACGAGGATAGACCGGCGTTGAGAATGCTGCGCATCTTTGCGTTGGACGGCATAGTGTTTTCCTACAAGGTGTGGAACACGAATTCCGGGGATGATTCGTCGGTTGCGGGCATCTCTGGACGGGTGATACCGGTAAGCACCAAGGCGGTACGATAGCCAAAGCGGCGTCCGCCGGCGATGTCCGAGGCAATGGAGTCACCCACCAGCATCACGCGGTCGCGTTCGATGGGGTGGCCTGCGCGGTGTTCCAGTCGATGATGCGCGTACTGCAGGATGGGGCTGTATGGTTTGCCCAGGTATTCGGGTGTCATGTCCAGTCCGTAAGCGCGGCACAGCGCTTCCAGGAAGCGTCCGAGGGCGCCGGAGCCGATGTGCAGCCGTCCGTTCCTGCCGGGGAAATAGCTGTCCGGATTTGGTACGATCAAGGGAAAGTCGGGCTGTTTGACTAGCGCATTGAAGGTACCCTCTATGGCGTGCTGCCAATCGAAGGTATTTTCACCGATGATGGCGGCCCGGCACTCGTGAATTCGGCTCAGGTCCGTGATTTCGACCAACCCGGCGCGTTCGGCGTAGCTGGGCTCGCCGAGCCGTCCCATGACGTATGCGGGTTCGCCCGCCCATTGCCTCTGCCGCACCAACTCTTCCAGACCATGCCCGCAGGAAACCAGCTCGTCCGGATCAATGTGCAGCCCGGAGGCGGCCAGTTTGGCGCATTTTTCCTCCGGCGAGCTGCATCCGTCATTGGTTAGCAGCGTGAATGGTATACCGTCGGCGCGGATTGTCGCGAGTAGCTCCTCGGCGCCGGGCATGGGGTCGCCTTTGATCATGAGCACGCCGTCCACGTCAAAGACCAGGGCGTCGACATCTTTTCGACGGCGACGGAACCATTCGCGGAAGGCGCCTTCCGCGTGCTCTGCGTAGGTCATTGCCATCGCGCTTCTCCGCTATTCCTCGTCAGTGTCCAGGCCGCGAATGAGGACCTTGCCGTCGCCCTCGACCACGTGACCGACGGCCTCGGCGCTACAGTTGGCCGCCTGGCACAGTTCGAGCGCCTCGCGCATTGCTTCGGCCGGCACGAACCAGAGCATGCCCACGCCCATGTTGAAAACGCGGTACATTTCGCGATCGTCCGTCTGCGCGTGCTCCTGGATGAGCGGAAAGATGGGGGGGACCGGCAGCAGGCCTGGGCGGTATTCGAAGCTGCAGTCGGCCGGCAAAACGCGCGGGACATTGTCGTAGAGGCCGCCGCCGGTCACGTGCACCAACCCGTCGACAGGCATGTTTTGTTCGAACGCTTGTCGAATGACTGGCCAGTAACAGGTGTGAGGCTTGAGCAGAGCACTGCCGACGGTTTCCTCCAATTCCGGCAGGTAGTCGCCGACATCCAGGCAGCCGGTGTCGAACAGGGCTTTGCGCGCCAGGCTGTATCCATTCGTATGCAGTCCGTTGGACGCCAATCCAATGGCGACGTGACCCGGGCGGATGCGCTCGCCGGTGAGCAGGGCGGCTTTGTCGACCACGCCGGTTACGCATCCAACCAAATCGTAATCGTCGCCGTACATGCCGGGCATCTCGGCGGTTTCGCCGCCAATCAATGCCACGTTTTGATTTTGACAAGCCTCGGCCACACCCTCGAGAATCTGCTCGTAAAGAGGGCTGCGCAGCGCTCCGATACCCAGGTAATCCATGAACCAGAGTGGCTCCGCGCCCTGAACAATGATGTCGTTGATGCAGTGGTTGACGATATCAAAGCCAACAGAGCGATGTTCGTTCATGCGCGCCGCCACCATCAGCTTGGTGCCTACACCGTCGACGCTGGAGACCAGAACCGGGGCCTGGTAGCGGCTAAGATCCAGCTGAAACAGGCCGCCGAAGCCGCCGATTCCGCCGAGCACCTCCGGTCGGGTGGCCGCGGACATCTTACCGCGCACGCGGTCCAAAAGGCGATGCGAGAGATCAATATCGACACCGGCGTTTTGGTATGCTCCGCCGGCAGAGTTCTCTTTGGATGAATTCATAATCTTTTTCCTATTTCGTGGTTGAGCCCCATTCGCCGGATATCCGGGGTCACGAGTCAAACCATAGCGCCACAATGCGCCGGGAAAAGTCGGTCATGGAGCATTTTTTGAGAATCCGCGGAGTCGGTTGTTCATAGCTTGTCGAATTAAAAAGAAAACCGGATTCGGGGCTCGGACAGAGCCCAGAATCCAGTCTCCGTGTCAGGATACCAGTTCGCTCGCCTTGCTACAGGATTTCGGCGATTTTGCGGAACTGCTCGTTGCGGGTGCGAGCGCTTTCCTCGGCGGCTTTGAACAGCCCCTCCATTTCCTCGGGGGCCGTTTTCCCCAGCGAGGTGTAGCGGCGCTCGTGGCGCAGGAATTCCTGGAAGTCGCCCTTGGGCTCTTTGGATTCCCAGACGAAGGGGGACTTGCCCTCTTCTCGCAGCATGGGATTGTAGCGGTAAAGCGGATAGTAACCGCACTCGACAGCCTTCTTTTCCTCGAGCTGTGATTCGCGCATGTCGATGCCGTGCGCGATGCAGGGCGAGTAGGCCATGATGAGGGACGGGCCGTTGTAGCTTTCCGCCTCGACGAATGCCTTGAGGGTTTGATTGCGGTTCGCCCCCATGGCGATGGAGGCCACGTAGACGTTGCCGTAGGTCATGCACATTAGGCCAAGGTTTTTCTTGCCGGAACGTTTGCCCGCCTGTGCGAACTTCGCAACCGCGCCGAGCGGAGTGGCTTTGGAGGCTTGGCCGCCGGTGTTGGAGTAGACCTCGGTGTCGAGGACGAGGATGTTGACGTTGCGCCCGGCGGCGACAACGTGGTCGAGCCCGCCGTAGCCGATGTCGTAGGCCCATCCGTCTCCGCCGAGAATCCACACGCTCTTGTCGACGAAGTAGTCCTGCAGCTCCTGGAGCTTGAGGATGAGGGCGCGATTGGCGTCCTCGGCCTTGGCGAGGGCGTTGGGGATGGCATTTTTGACCGCATCCTGGGCGGCGAAGGCTTCTTCGCCGGTTTCCGTCCAGCGCTCCATGGCTTCTTTGAGCGCCTGGGTCAGTTCGTCGGTTGTGCCGGCGTCCAACAGGGCTTGGACGACGCTGCAGAGCTGCTTGCGGTTGCTGTCCACGGCCATGCGCATGCCGAAGCCGTATTCGGCGTTGTCCTCAAACAGAGAGTTGGCCCAGGACGGCCCGCGCCCCTGTTTGGACTTGCAGTACGGCACGGTCGGGAAGGTGCCGCCGTAAATCGACGAGCAACCCGTGGCGTTGGCAATGACCATGCGCTCGCCAAACAGTTGGGTGGCCAGTTTGACGTACGGGGTTTCGCCGCAGCCCGCGCAGGCCCCGGAAAACTCGAACAGGGGCTTGAGGAACTGCGAGCCCTTGAGGGTGTCGCGCTTGACGCCGTCCAAAACGTTGTCGGGCAGGGCGTCGAAAAACTCGGCATTTTCGCGTTGTCCCTCGGTCCGTTCGGTCTCCAGCGGACGCAATTCAAGCGCTTTGGTTTTGGCCGGGCAGGTTTCGACGCAGACGCCGCAGCCCGTGCAGTCCTCGGGGTAGACCTGGATGCGGTACTTGAGGTCGCGGTCGTTCTTGGTTTTGGAGTCGAGCGTGTTAAAGGTTTCCGGCGCGGCTTCGAGGTCGGCGGGCGCGATTTGCTTGGCGCGAATCACGGCGTGCGGACAAGCCATGACGCATTGATTGCACTGGATGCAGTTTTCGGACAGCCAATGGGGAATGCGCGGTGCGATGCCGCGTTTTTCCAGGCAGGTAGTGCCGGTGGGAATGACTCCGTCGTAGGACATTTTGGAGACGGGCAGGTCGTCGCCCTTGAGGTACATCAGCGGCTCGATAACGTCCTTGGCGAA
>JBMCIU010000138.1:0-5297 GCA_048616755.1 Verrucomicrobiota bacterium | reverse complement strand
GAACCGAAGGCAATTCGGTACCACCTAGTCTTCCGCGAGATCAAGAGTTTTGAACTCACAGCCCAGGGGCTGCGACCCTGGGTTTATGTGTGTGGTATGGGTTGCGGACTGCAAGCCCTGGGCTGGGCATGGTTCGGGCTTTCAGCCCGGCGTTCCGAACCCACTAAAAATCCTGTAGTGCCAAATTTTGAATGATGAATTCAGCATTACTTCAAGATTCAACATTCAGGATTCAACATTAAGGTACCATCACCATTTTCCTGCAAAACGCTCCATTCAAGCATAAGGGATCAAGATCTCTGGAATTCGACTTCCCTCCTCGCGAGTAACACCCAACCAACCGTGGCACTGGCTTTCCAGCCGGTGCGTAGGACTGCGCATTAATCCCGCAGTTGCCATTCACAGTTCCCGGTTAACCTTGTGGCCCTCGAACCGTAAACGGCAACAAAAAAAACAGCTCCGCCTAAAAGGCAGAGCCACGGTTGGCTAGCCCCTGTCAAGCTACCATGCTCATTGTTGCTCATCGCTCTGCGCGAACACGACATAGGTTGGGAAGCCGATTACGCCGACATTCTCCAAAAACTTCGCCATTTCGGGGGCGTTCGGATCCTTCACTTCGAATGCCACGGGCACGAAATCCTGCAATTCCTTCCGGACTTCGGGCTCGGCGAGAGTGGTTCGATCCATGGCGTGGCAGCTTTTGCACCAAGGGGTGGCAAAGTCCAGCAGCACGGGTTTGCCGGTTTCGCGCGCGGCATCAAACGCCGGTCCGAGCGAATGCATCCAGAACTCGGGCTTGCGCTCATCGATCGCCTCGCCTTCTCCGTCGGTTCCCAGCAGGCTGTATCCCAAGGCGCCGTAGTAGATGCCCAGACCAATAAAGAAGATGCCGAAGACAATTTTGATCCATTTCATCCACGTTCCCGGTTTGGGCAGGAAAGACAGCCCGGCACCGGCAATGGGCCACGGCAATCCCATCCCCAATCCGAGCACAAACGGATACGCCAGCGCCCAAGGATTACCCGCGGCGTACTGACGAGTGGCCACAAGGATCACCGCAATCACCACAGGCGCCACGCAAGCCCCGGCCAGCACGGCGGTCACCGACCCCATACCTGCGGCCAAAAGCGGCGGGGTTCCCTTCCATCGGTTAATATTCACCCCCGAACTGAACCGCGAAAGGTCGATATTGAAAAAACCCAACATGGCGGCGGAAAGCACGAGAAACAATCCGGCGATCACAAAGTTGAAGGTCGGCGAAGCGTTGACGCTCCCAAACGTGCCGCCGCCCAACACGACAATCAGGCCCAGCACACCATAGGTCGCCGCAATACTGAGCCCGTAAATGCCGCCCATCAGAAAGCCGCGCCGCCGCGTGGCGGCTTGGGCGCCCGCACCGATAATTGCCAGATTTACCGGGATCATCGGCAGCACGCACGGGGTTAGATTCAGGGCGATCCCCGCCACCAGGATTAGCAGCAGACCTAGCCAAACCGAACCATTCTGCAGCACATCGGCAAGTCCGCCGCCGCTGTCGCGCTCGCCTTTGCCTTCGGCGAGAAACTGCATGAACTTGCGCTTGCCCATGTACCCGGATGCGCGCGCGGCAGGCTCAAAGTCCGCGGGAATGGCCAACTCGTCGCCACGAGCTGGCGCGACGGCGGAATCGGACGGTTCTTCCTCGGAAACCTGAGCCACAGTTGCGTCGTCGGCACCCAGCGTGCCGGACCAGCGCCGGAGATGAGTTTCCGGGGGATAGCACATGGTTGGGGTGCATGTCTGAAACCTGAATTCGACGACCACTTCCCAAGGGTCGCCGTTTGCCCCCTCCGGTTCGGCTTGGATCTCGAATACGGCCTTCTCCTCGTAGACGGCAACCTTGCCGTCTTCCACTTCGACCGGACCTGCCTCGGAAACCATGACGGGATCGGGCGCATCCACGGAAAAATCGCGCAATCCCGTTGTCTTCACCGCCTCTAGAAGGAAAAAGTGTTCCTCGTCGGCATACACTTGAAGATTGTCCGGAATGGTCATCTCGATGCGAGCCAGCAACGACTGCTCCGCGGCGGGCGCCTGCGGAATCGTCCATTCGAGCGTCACTCCCGAGCCCATCTGAGCGCGAACGGCAAACCCCGTAAAAACCAGCAGTATCATCCCAATCAAGCACACTCGATGTATGAAAAATTGCACCTGCGCCTCCTTCGTCGGAATTTGCGAAATTCGCATTTGCCAAGTTGGTATGCGACTTACCTCACTGACACTTGGGGAGAGGAAGGGTTCCGGTTTGAAAATGCATCGTCTCGTCCAGGATTCAACCGCACTTGACTCCCGGCGGTAGAGCGCTAATTTTCACGTGTCCGTTTCCGTCTCCAATGCGTCGCCGAAAATGCGGAATACCACCATGACCAACCGCCCGTCCAATTCCTGCGTCATCCTTGGCGTTACCGGCTCGATCGCCGCCTGCAAAGCCGCGGATCTGGCCAGTCGGCTGACCAAGGCCGGCGTGGACACACACGTGGTAATGACCGACAGCGCCACCCGCCTCGTGCAGCCGCGCACCTTTCAGACACTCACCCGCAACCCGGTGGTCACCGATCTTTGGGATCTGCCCGACTGGCAACCGGGACACATTGCGTTGGCCGACCGCGCCGACCTGCTGATCGTCGCCCCCGCCACCGCCAACATCCTGGCCAAAATGGCCCACGGCATCGCCGATGACGCCCTCTCCACACAAATTCTCGCCCACGAAGGACCAGTGGCCGCAGCACCGGCGATGAATCCGCGCATGTGGCGCCATCCGGCGGTCCGGGAAAACGTGAACATCCTGCGCCGCCGAGGAGTTCGCATATTGGGACCGGCTTGCGGCGACGTTGCCTGCGGCGCGCCGGGCGAGGGACGCATGCTCGAACCCGAATCAATCGCCCAAGCCGTAAAAGCGCAACTGTTGGTTCTGCGCACTCCGCAGCTGGCCGGTCGACACGACCGCGTGCTGGTCACGGCCGGACCAACCTGCGAAGACGTGGACCCGGTCCGGTTTCTGACCAATCGGTCCTCGGGAAGGATGGGCTACGCCGTCGCGGCCGCGGCGGCAGCGGCCGGCATGAGCGTAACCCTCGTCACCGGCCCCACCGCCCTGCCCCTCCCCCTTGGCTGCACGCCCGTGCACGTACGGTCGGCCGCCGACATGGCCGACGCCGTCAAAAAACACCTCCCGCACGTGGAAGGGCTCATCATGGCCGCCGCCGTCGCCGACTACCGCCCCGAAACCACCAGCGCCGCAAAAATTGTCAAGTCTGCCGGTCCCCTCTCCCTCCCCCTGCAACGAACCGAAGATATCCTCGCAACCGTCGCCGAAATTCGCCAACCTCGCCAGTGGATTGTCGGCTTTGCTGCCGAAACCGAACACGCGGAGGAGCGGGCAAAAGAAAAGCTGGCCCGCAAACGCCTGGACTGGATCGCGGTCAATGACGTCGCCCGCTCAGACATCGGCTTCGACTCCGCGGAAAACGAACTCGTGCTGCATTCCCCAACGACTCGGATCGAGCTTGGCAAAGCCGACAAACTCGAACTCGCCGTGCGCCTGCTGGCCGCCGTCGTCCCAGAGCACACCCCGGAAAATCTCCACCGGTAACAATCATTCCAACCTGCATCGACGCTTCGTTGCACTGGAACAAAAATGGCGATATGGTACGCCATCTTTGATTCGGAATCCGTTGCGCACGCGCGCGAATCCAGTCTTTCATTGCCAAAACAGAGAGAATCTCATGCCCGATCCCGTCAAATTCACCCTTTCCGAGTCCGAAATGCCGCGTCAGTGGTACAACATTGCCGCGGACCTACCCAGCGGCATGAAGCCGCCCCTGGACCCCGGCACCGGCGAACCAATCTCGCCGGACATGCTCGAGGCGATCTTCCCAAACAACCTGATTGAGCAGGAAATGTGCACCGACCGCTGGGTGGACATCCCCGAACCAGTACTCGAAAAGTTGATTCTGTGGCGTCCCAGCCCCCTGTACCGCGCACGAAACCTCGAAAAATTCCTCGGAACCCCGGCTCACATCTACTACAAAAACGAAGGCGTGTCCCCTCCGGGAAGCCACAAACCCAACACCGCCGTCGCCCAAGCGTACTACAACAAGATCGCGGGCACCAAAAAGTTGACCACCGAGACCGGCGCCGGCCAGTGGGGCAGCGCACTCTCCTTCGCCTGCGCGCAGTTTGACATCGAACTCAAAGTCTACATGGTGCGCATCAGCTTCGATCAAAAACCCTACCGCAAGCTGATGATGCAGACTTGGGGCGCCGAATGCGTTCCCAGCCCCAGCATGAACACCCAGGCCGGACGCGAAATTCTCGCCAAGCACCCCGATACGCCGGGTGCCCTCGGCATCGCCATCAGCGAAGCCATTGAGGAAGCCGTCACCGCCGAGACCACCAAATATTCTCTGGGAAGCGTGCTCAACCACGTCATGCTGCACCAAAGCATTATCGGCCTCGAAGCCCAAAAGCAAATGGCCCTGACCGGCGACTATCCCGACGTGGTCATCGGTTGCGCGGGCGGCGGATCGAACTTCGCCGGCCTGACATTTCCGTTCATCCGCGACAAGATTCACGGCAAAGACATCGAGGTCCTCGCGGTCGAACCCGCAGCCTGCCCCACCCTGACCAAGGGACCCTTCGCCTACGACTTTGGCGATACCGCCAAGACGACCCCCCTCATGGCCATGCACAGCCTCGGACACGACTTCATCCCGCCGCCCGTCCACGCCGGCGGCCTGCGCTACCACGGCATGGCGCCGCTGGTCAGCCAACTGGTGCAGGACGGCATGATCACACCCCGCTCACTTCACCAAATGGAATGCTACCAGGCCGCCGTTACCTTCGCGCGCACCGAAGGCTTCATCCCAGCACCCGAAACCAGTCACGCCATCGCCTCCACCATCCAGGAGGCCAACCGCGCCAAAGAAGAAGGCAAGGAAAAGGTCATCCTGATGAACTGGTCCGGACACGGTCTGATGGACCTAAGCGGGTACGACGCCTACTTCTCCGGCAATCTGCAAGACATTGCACTGCCGGACGAGGAAATTCAGCGCGCCCTTGAGACCCTCAAGGGCTACCCCAAGCCGTAACATGATCAGCGACCAGGATCAACGCACCCGCCGCTGCCCGCGACTGGGACACCCCGTCCGCTTCCAGTATTGCCGGACACAGGCCGAAGACGACCTGTGTCCGCGCATTCTGGACTGCTGGTGGGAGACCTTTGACGTGCGCGAATTTCTGGTCGCCGAGGGAAAAGC